>NZ_JACJKU010000047.1 GCF_016901675.1 Limosilactobacillus coleohominis | reverse complement strand
TGATGGCTTGAAGGATACACCTGTTCCCATGCCGAACACAGAAGTTAAGCTTCAACGCGCCAAAAGTAGTTGGGGGATCGCTCCCTGCGAGGATAGGACGTTGCCACGCGTTATTGCGAATTAGCTCAGTTGGTAGAGCATCTGACTGTTAATCAGGGTGTCGTCGGTTCGAGTCCGACATTCGCAGTTGCTGAGAGGAAATGTTGATTGTAATCACCGATCAGCATTTCCTTTTTCTTTTGCCAACTTAGCTCAGCTGGTAGAGCATCTCCCTCGTAAAGAGAAGGTCGGAGGTTCGACTCCTCTAGTTGGCATAATTTAGTTTTACAATATTTGATCATCCTTGATATATCAACTTTTTGTATGATTTACTCAAGGGTGATTTTTGTTTATTTAAGAATATTATGCACACGCATGTGCACACGGAAAAAGCGTGTGCATTGAATTGCATTTAAGATGGGTTATATTTATTGAATTAACGGGGTTTCTTCTTGTTTTTCCGTGTGCAAATTACGGTTTTAAAATATACCCAATATAAAAAGATAGTCAATTAAAAAGTTTGCCATACTTCTAAAACCGTGGCAATGTCGCTTTAAAGTCATAATTTTATGATTAAGTCCTCAAAAAATCAATTTGAGTTTCCACCAAAAAGGTGTATACTAAGAAAGCTATTATTAATTTCAAATGATAATTTTAACTAATTCTAATTAATATCTTAATTGCGTCAGTTTGGCGCATTTTTTGGTTCAGGAGGTATTTAATGAATACGAATCAAAATCTAGATACAGCATTTTTTGGCCAACCGCGTGGCTTGTCTACACTCTTCTTCACTGAAATGTGGGAACGGTTTAGCTACTATGGAATGCGTGCCATTCTGTTGTTTTACATGTATTATGCCGTTACCAAAGGTGGCTTAGGAATGTCACAAGGCACTGCTGCCTCTGTGATGTCAATTTATGGGTCGCTAGTCTACTTATCTAGTGTGCTCGGCGGTTGGCTCTCAGACCGTGTCTGGGGATCACGACGAACGGTTTTTATTGGTGGAGTACTAATTATGTTTGGCCACATTGTGCTTTCCTTACCATTCGGCCTAAGTGCTCTTTATTTATCAATAGCACTTATCGTTTCCGGAACAGGACTGTTGAAACCCAATGTTTCAGATATGGTCGGAAGCTTATACGCACCCGAAGATAAAAGACGTGATGCTGGTTTTAGTATGTTTGTTTTTGGAATCAACTTAGGAGCCGCGGTTGCCCCTTGGGTTGCTCCATGGGCCGCTAATGGATTTGGCATGCATACCTTTGGTTCTGAAACTAATTTCCATGCTGGTTTTTCCTTGGCTGCAATTGGAATGTTTATTGGCTTGGTTCAATATTATTATGGTGGTAAAAAGTACCTCTCTAAAGATAGTCTGTATCCTAATGATCCGATTGATCAGGAAGCACTTAAACCCGTATTAATCTGGACTGCAATCATTGTTGTAATTCTAGGAATTGTAATTGCACTTATGGCGGCAATGCAAACGCTAAATATTAACAATATCATTACACTAATTACTGTGATTGCCGTAGCTTTACCAATCTATTATTTTGTAATGATGTTAAACAGTCGTAAGGTAACTAGGGAAGAACGATCCCGAGTATGGGCCTACATTCCATTATTTATTGCTGCTGCTATTTTTTGGAGTATCGAAGAATCCGGTTCTGTGGTACTAGCACTTTTTGCGGAACAGAGAACTATTCTGCGGATTGGTGGCTTTCACATTGCAGCCGCTAACTTCCAAACCTTGAACCCGTTATTTATCATGATTTTGACACCAGTATTTGTTTGGCTGTGGGATCATTGGAAAGGGCAACCAAGTGCTCCTGGAAAGTTTGCGGCCGGTTTAGTTATTGCTGGTCTTTCATACGTATGGATGGCTTTACCAGGAATTATCCATGGAACCACTAGTGGGCGGGTCAGTCCATTTTGGCTGATTGGTTCATGGTTCATTGTGGAAATTGCGGAAATGCTAATTTCACCAATTGGACTTTCGGTGACTACCAGATTAGCTCCCAAGGCCTTTAAATCTCAAATGATGAGTATGTGGTTCTTAGCGGATGCTGCCGGGCAAGCTGTTAACTCTCAAATCGTGAAGTACTATTCGTCAGCAACCGAAGTACAATACTTTTTGATCATCGGATTGATTAGTATCGGTTTTGGAATTTTGATGAGTTTCTTAGTCAAGCGGATCCATCATTTGATGGTTGGTATTAACTAGAAAATTTGAAAGACGAACTGCTAACGTGGTAGTTCGTCTTTTATTTTGGACAAATTTTTAAAAAAGTCCGAAAAAGGCCTTGCAAAAAATCAAATTGTTGTGTATTATAATAATCGTTGATTGTTAGTAAACAACAACAGACCTCACGGAGGAGTAGCGAAGTCTGGTTAAACGCGACGGTCTGTAAAACCGTTCCTTCGGGTTCGGCGGTTCGAATCCACCCTCCTCCATATTTTATTATTGGGCTATAGCCAAGCGGTAAGGCAACGGTTTTTGGTACCGTCATGCGCTGGTTCGAATCCAGCTAGCCCAACTATTAAAGTCGTCACTGTGGTGGCGGCTTTTTTGTTGTTTTGAAGGGAGGTTCTAAAATGCCTAAACAGGGTCAGTTTGCACGGTCTAACCGCCAAAAAGTGATTAAAGAATTTCGCCATCGTCAACAGCGGTCATCTAGGAAAATCAGTCTTAATATGGCGAACAATTTTCTACTTGTTCGTTTTAATTTAACTAGCGGTAAACAACTATCAGTAGTAGATCGTGAAAGCTGTCAGCGTTTTCTGCAGGAATTAATGCCACGATTATTAGAAAATGATTTCCATATGATGCCTGCCGTTCAAGAAGTGTTAAAATACGTTAATTCACGAGTGCCATGGCAATTCTACTATCAGTTAAGTAGTAATTGGGCAGTTCTGGATCATTTCATGAGACGGGAACTACCTGTCATTCCGCTAGAACAGAAAATCATCGTCAAAGATCCTATTGATCAGCAATCTCTAGATCAATGCATTGTGAATATATTAGCGCGTCAGATTACAACGATTACGTTAATGAATAAAACAACTGACGCGGCTGTCCAACAAGCATTAACACCCAAAATGAAAGCCACCATTACGAATGGTGATGGTATTAACTGGAGTACCGTACAAGCACTGCTGCAACCATTTCATTTTCCGATTGATTCGTCTCTAGATGAAGGATCGCAAAAGTGGTTAGAAGAAATTAGTCAAATTAAAGCTTAAATTTCGACGTTTTTTGAACATTGTCATAGGTTATTTGCTAGCGTTTTCTTAATAAGGTCGATATAATAAAGTTATAAAAACCATCATAAAAAGGAAGGTTGTTACTATGACAGAAGAACTCGACACCTATCGTAACGAAGTGCGGACTGGTTTAACTGAATTACTTCAAGAAGCCAAGCTTGAGAAAGGTGATTTGTTCGTTGTTGGTCTCAGTACCAGTGAAGTTCAAGGACAACATATTGGTAAAGACTCTGATATTGAAATCGGTCGGGCAATCATTAAAGAAATTATTTCGGTATTGCGGCCACTTGGTATCCATTTAGCTGTTCAAGGTTGTGAACACCTGAACCGTGCTTTGGTAGTAGAACGGGATGTTGCTAAAAAGTATGGTCTTGAAATCGTAACTGTTTACCCACAAATCCATGCTGGTGGAGCAGGCCAAATTGCTGCTTTCGAAAACTTTGAAGATCCAGTTGAAGTTGAACACATTCAAGCCAAGGCCGGAATGGACATTGGTGACACCTCAATTGGGATGCAAGTTAAGTTTGTTCAAATCCCAGTACGGACTTCTGTTAAGGAAGTAGGGAAGGCACATACAACTTACCTTCGTTCTCGTCCGAAGTTAATTGGTGGTGCTCGTGCTAAGTACACCTGGGATCCATTTGATCAAAATAAATAATTAGACCATTTCCTAAACTGGCTAGCGATCAAGCTAGCCAGTTTTTTGATGGACAAAGATTCTAATAATCATAACGTGGTTTGAACCAATTTGTTATAATTAAGGGAAACAGGTTTTATTGAGAACAAAAATGGAAAGGACTTTCCGACATGACAGCGGATTTAAAAATCTTTAATGCAGTTGATGATACCAAAGTTAAACAGTTTGATCAGCTTTCTAACTTTGAAATTGCCGCAATCTTTAAGCGATTAGCTAAGAATAATTTGCGACACAACCAAGTAGTAAATGGCGGACGTGGGAACCCCAATTGGATTGAAACAACGGGGCGTCTTGCTTATTCTAGATTGCTAGAACTTGGAGTAGTTGAAGCTGAACAGACATTTAACGAGGATGCTGGTATGGCAGGTAATGTCCGTCAAGAAGGCCTTTATCAACGTGTCATGAACGCTCTGGGCGATTCTCGGCGGGATGAATTTCTACGGAATGCGATTCAAGCAGCTGTCAACCATTTAGATATCCAAGACCGTGATGCTTTTATGTATGAATTAGTCGACGGTGCTTTGGGTGACCACTATCCTTATCCGCCACGCTGCTTGAGCTACACTGAAAAAATTTTGGCACAGTATCTCCAAAAAAATTGTTTTAAAGACCAGCAATTAGCTGATTACGTCGACATCTTCCCAACAGAAGGTGGTACTGCAGCCATGGTTTATATCTTCCAAGAATTGCACAGCGCTCATATTTTATATCCTGGCGATACCGTTGTGGTTAATTCTTCAATTTTTACGCCATACCTTCAAATCCCCGTCTTAAGTGAATATGACTTTCACGTTAAGACAGTGACAACGCGACGGAGCAACAATTGGCAAATGACGGATGAACAATTTGAAGAACTCAAGGACCCAAAGGTAAAGGCATTCTTTGCTGTTAACCCGACGAATCCAACGGCACGGGCAATCACTCCTGAAAACCTTCAAAAGTTTAAGGAAGTTTTGAAAGTCAATACAAACCTAATCATCATTACTGACGACGTGTATGGGACCTTCTCCCCAGACTACCAATCGATTTTTGCCGTTGCTCCTCATAATACGATCTTGGTTTATTCATTTTCCAAGCTTTATGGGGCTACTGGTGAACGTTTAGGGTTAATTTGCATGCACAAGAAAAATGTTTGTGATCGGTTAATTTACGAAAATCTCTTAAATTCTCACTTAAACGAATTAGACGAAGAACGCTATTCGATTGTAGCGACTGACCCGCACAAGATGAAGTTTATTGACCGAATGGTTGCTGATAGCCGTGCAATTGGCCTTTATCACACCGCTGGATTATCTTCACCGCAGCAAATTATGATGGACATGTTCTCTCTATCTAATTTACGTGAACCAGCTGGTGATGAATACGTTGCAACATCGCGTCAAACGGTCACAAATCGTTACAATGAATTCTGGAATACTCTGGGATTGACTGCTGATCAAACGCTTGAAAATACTCACTACTACACTTTGGTAGATATTTATCGTTTAATGAGTGAACGTCATGGTAAGGAATTCGCGGAATACTACCAGGATCACTATAATTACTTAGATTTTACCTACCGCTTAGCTGTTGAATTTGGTACCGTCATCATGGACGCGACAGCCTTTGGAGCAGAAAAGGGCAACGTTCGAGTATCATTAGCAAACTTAACCACTGCTGATTATCACCGCATTGCCCAGGATATGCTGGACTTGGTTGACGAATATTATGAAAAATACCAGTACTAATTCAACCAGTATTTCGTGTTAAAATAAAAACATTAGAGTTGCATAGGAGGACGAAGAGATATGGGATCACCGGTATACATTCAGATTCATAATCAACTTCGATCAAATATTGAAGAAGGTAAATGGCAGGTTGGCCAAAAAATACCTGCGGAACGGGAATTAGCCACCGAATTTGGTGTGAGTCGGATGACATTACGGCAAGCCATTCAAACGTTAGTTGACGAAGGGGTACTTGAAAGACGGGTAGGTTCAGGAACTTTTGTTGCCAACCGTAAAGTTCAAGAAAAGATGTCTGGAGTCACTAGTTTTACTGAATTGATGCAAGCTATTGGCAAGGTGCCATCCAGTAAGACCATTTCATACCACTTAACGATTCCATCAGAAAGTGAAACCCAGAAATTAAAGCTAGCTCCGGGTGAACGAGTGTTACGGATGGAACGAGTGCGTTATGGAAGTAAGGTTCCCATTTGTTATGAGGTGGCAACAATTCCTGCGGCCTTAATTACCAACTTTAGCAAGGATGAGGTGACCTCGTCCTTTTACAGAACGCTAACTGAGAAGGCCCACCTCTATCCGGGCCATGCAACCCAAAACGTTTCTGCAACCAACGCGACCGAAAAGATCGCTGAATATCTTGATATTCGTCGTGGTGATGCGTTATTGCGGATGACACAGATTTCTTATTTGCAAGATGGCCGTCCATTTGAGTACGTTCATACTCAATACGTTGGTAGTCGTTTCGAATTTGTATTAGAAAAATAATTTAAAAATCAGAACGGCCAGGTTAGTAACTGGAGGGTCACTAACGTGGCTGTTCTTATCTGTTTCAGGAGGAGAGATTGATGAAGTTCTTGTACCCAGACGACAGTACTGCTTTGCATACGGATGCCTATGAATTAACGATGATGCAAACGTATTGGAAACAGGGGATTGGCAACCGTCGTGCAGTTTTTGAAACCTTTTTTCGGAAGATGCCATTTGAAAACGGGTATGCTGTCTTTGCTGGTCTAGATCATATTATTCGCTATATCAATAGTCTGCACTTTACGAAATCAGACATTGACTATTTACGGACCACTAATCAGTTTGATGATGATTTTCTTGATTATTTAGCTGATTTTCATTTTACTGGAAATATCCGCAGTATGGCTGAAGGAGAATTAGTCTTTAACCATGAGCCAATTATTCAGGTTGAAGGGACGTTACTAGAAACGCAATTAGTTGAAACAGCCATTTTGAACGTTATTAATTACCAAATTATGGTTGCTACTAAGGCGGCGCGAATTAAGTCCATTGTGGGCGATCAGACAGTCATGGAATTTGGTACCCGGCGTGCTCAAGAATTTGATGCCGCTCTGTGGGGGACGCGAGCCGCTTACATTGGCGGTTTTGATGCCACTAGTAATGTACGTGCCGGAAAATTATTTGGAATTCCGATTTCAGGGACTCATGCCCATGCGTTAGTTCAAACCTACCGAAATGACTACGATGCTTTCCGAGCATATGCTCAAACTCACCATGACTGTGTCTTTCTGGTTGATACATATGACACTTTGAGAAGCGGAGTGCCAAATGCAATCCGAGTAGCACATGAAATGGGTGATAAAATCAACTTCATTGGGGTTCGAATTGATTCTGGGGACATGGCCTACCTCTCTAAGAAGGTTCGTCAAATGCTGGATAATGCAGGTTTCCCCAATGCTAAGATTATTGCTTCCAACGATTTGGATGAAAAAACCATTTCTAACTTAAAGATGCAGGGTGCCAAGATCGATACCTGGGGAGTTGGTACTAAACTCATTACTGCTTATGACCAACCAACACTAGGTGCAGTTTACAAGATGGTTTCCGTAGAAGACGACAACGGTCAAATGGTTGATACCATTAAGTTGTCTAATAACGTTTCAAAAATGTCGACCCCTGGCAAACACCAAGTTTGGCGCATTACTGACTGCAAGGATGATAAGAGCGAAGGTGATTACGTCACACTAGTTGATGAAGATCCGCGCAAACAGGATTCACTTTTCATGTTTGACCCCAATTACACGTTCTTAAACAAGACCGTTACTGACTTTAAAGCGCGGCCACTATTACAAGATATCTTCATCAATGGTAAGCAGGTTTATGATGAACCAAATTTGGAAGAAATCCGTGCAGCACGGCAACGCCATTTGGATAAATTATGGGATGAATACAAGCGGGACCTCAACCCTGAAGTTTACCCAGTTGACTTGTCACAAAAGTGCTATGACAACAAGATGAAGATGATTAAACAAATCCATGACAAAATCAGAAAAATGCGTTAGGAGATGACGATAATGCGGAAGATGCAATCAGTCATTATTAATGATTTACAAGTTCAACCATCAATTGATCCTGCGGCTGAAGTTCAACGCCGGGTTAAATTTATTCAAGATTATTTAACAACAACGGGAATGAAGACTGTCGTGTTAGGAATTTCCGGTGGTCAGGATTCTTCATTAGCAGGCCGCCTCAGCCAGATGGCAGTTGAAGGGCTTCGAAAAGATACCGGGGATGATGGTTATCAATTTATCGCTGTCCGGTTGCCATATGGAGAACAGGCGGACGAAGCGGATGCGATGAGTGCCATCAATGATTTTATTCATCCTGATAAAACTGTGCGGGTCAACATTAAACCAGCAACAGACGCAATGGTGAACGAATTAACTGCAGCAGGTGCGCAGATTTCTGACTTTAACAAAGGCAACATTAAGGCGCGTGAACGGATGATTGTTCAATATGCAATTGCCGGAGAATTTGGTGGGGCCGTTGTTGGTACCGACCATGCCGCTGAAGCAGTCACAGGCTTTTACACTAAGTTTGGTGATGGTGGTGCAGATCTAACACCATTATCACAGCTCGATAAACGGCAGGGACGGGCATTATTAGAGTATTTGAATGCACCGGCCCACCTATATGAAAAGACACCAACAGCTGATCTGGAGGAAGATCGGCCAGCGCTTCCTGATGAACAAGCATTAGGAGTAAGTTATCACGACATTGATGATTATCTAGAAGGGTTATCAGTTAGTGATCAAGCAGCGCAAACAATTGAAAACTGGTATTTGAAAACTCGTCATAAGCGTCATTTACCAGTAAGCCCCATTGATACATGGTGGCAAAACAAATAATTAGGAGAAAGTATGGAAACAAACGTAGTTGAAGCGGTCACGACCGCAATGCCTGAATTAAAGGCGCACCAAATTAAAGCGGCCTTAAAATTAATGGATGAAGGGAACACCATTCCATTTATTGCCCGTTACCGAAAAGAAATGACGGGAACTCTGGATGAAGTGCAATTGCAAAGCATTCAGGAACAATACCATAAGGCAAATGAATTATTTGAAAGAAAACAGACCGTTATCAAAAGTATTGATGAGCAAGGGAAACTAACGCCACAACTAAAGACGGCCATTTTAAATGCGACTGATTTACCAAGTGTTGAAGACCTTTATTTGCCATTCAAGCAAAAGCGGCGCACAAAGGCGCAAATTGCGCGCGAACACGGTCTACAATCATTTGCTAACTGGATTCTGTCCTATCCAGATGATGATCTTTCAGCAAAAGCTCAAGAATTTATCAACGATGACGTTCCAACCGCTGATGACGCCTTAGCAGGTGCCCATGAAATCCTTGCTGAAGCGATTAGCGAAATGACCACTGTTCGTGGCTGGCTTCGTAATTACACGGTTAATCATGGTGAAGTGGCAACCGCTTTGAAAAAGAACGGTGAGGATCATGATGAATTAAAGGTTTATGAACAATACTATGATTTTTCATCTCCTGTTAAAGATATGACATCTTACCGGACCTTAGCCATTAATCGTGGGGAAAAAGAAAAAGTATTGCGCGTCAGTGTTAATTCAGATGACGATACTGTTCTGAATTACCTGCAATTCAGATTGATAGGTTCGCACAGTGAAAATGCTGCCACTAAATTTGTAGTTGAAGCTGCACAAGATGCTTATAAGCGGTTCTTACAACCAGCAATCGAGCGTGAAATTAGGCGTCAACTCACGGATGATGCCAACGAACAAGCCATTAAGGTCTTTGGTGAAAACCTTTATAACCTCATAATGCAAGCCCCAATCAAGGG
This sequence comes from Limosilactobacillus coleohominis, assembly GCF_016901675.1. Taxonomy (GTDB): domain Bacteria; phylum Bacillota; class Bacilli; order Lactobacillales; family Lactobacillaceae; genus Limosilactobacillus; species Limosilactobacillus intestinavium. Next base: position 2,702 of record NZ_JACJKU010000047.1, on the reverse strand, counting down.
AAAGGTAGTTTTGGGATTTGACCCTGCATATCGAACCGGATGTAAGTTAGCGGTGATGGATCCAAACGGGAAACTATTAACTACAGCAGTGATTTATCCCCATAAACCTGCTCCAGAAAAGGATCGGGAACTAGCAGAAGGCCAATTCTTGGATTTATTAAATAAGTATCAAGTTCAAATGATTGCTATTGGTAATGGGACAGCCAGCCGGGAATCAGAACAATTCGTGGCCAATGCTTTAAAGAAACTTGACCGTTCCGTATATTATGTGATTGTCAACGAAGCCGGTGCTTCTGTTTATTCAGCTAGTCAGGACGCGCGGGATGAATTTCCTGATTTACCAGTAGAAAAAAGAAGTGCCATTAGTATTGGGCGCCGGCTGCAAGATCCATTAGCAGAATTAGTAAAAATCGATCCGCAAGCCATCGGGGTTGGGCAATACCAGCACGACTTGCCAAGTAACGAATTAAAGACTGAACTAGCAACTGTGATCGAACGGGCAGTTAACCGGGTTGGCGTTAACTTAAACACAGCTAGTTACCAGCTTTTAACTTATATTTCTGGGCTATCAACTACGATTGCCAAGAACATCGTTAAATATCGTGATGATAACGGTGCTTATACTAATCGTACTCAATTGAAAAATGTCAAACGGTTAGGGCCAAAAGCCTACCAACAGGCTGTTGGTTTCTTGCGGATCATCGATGGTGAAAACCCATTAGATAATACCGACATCCACCCAGAAAGTTATTCATTAGCTCAACAAATCCTATCTGCAGCTGGAGTGGATGCAAAGGATATCGGTGATGAGCAGGCGAATAAAAAACTACAAGACCTATCGGCAGAACAATTCATTGATGATGATCATGGACAAGAAACCGTCCAGGACGTAATTACTGATTTACAAAAGCCAGGACGTGACCTTCGTGACTCACTTCCCGCACCATTATTACGAACCGACGTCATGACAATGGATGATTTGAAACCAGGCATGAAACTTCAGGGAACTGTACGGAACGTTGTCGATTTTGGTGCATTTGTGGACATCGGTGTTAAACATGATGGGCTTGTGCATATTTCACAGTTAACCAAGAAGTTTATTCGTGATCCGCGTCAAGTAGTGGCAGTCGGTGATATTGTTAACGTATGGGTATTATCAGTAGATCATGATCGACAACGAATTCAACTAACGATGATTGAACCAGGTAGTGATAAATGATGACTGATGCAGAGTTGCAATCACTGACTGAGCAAATTTCGTTGAAATATTTTCACCTACCGTTTCGTCATCGTGCGGTATTTAATAAGCGATTAAGAACTACTGGTGGGCGATACCATCTTAATGACCACCACATTGATATCAATCCCTTAATGTTAACGGAGTTTGATGAAGATAACCTCAAACGGGTGATTTTACACGAACTATGCCATTATCACCTCCACTTAGCTGGCAAGGGTTACCAGCATCGTGACCATGATTTTAAACGACTACTAAAAATGGTGGGTGGTTCACGATATGCTCCGGCGACTAGCAAGGCGCATTTAAAGCGCCAATATCGTTACCTTTATCGTTGCAAACAGTGTGGTGTTTTGCTACCAAGAATGCGACGTTTCAACACTTCACGGTATCATTGTGCACGATGTGGTGGTCGTTTTTCCTTAGAAAAGGAAATAAAACCGAAAAAATAGTTGTCAATGAATGGTATTTTTGATATGATACTATTTGTTGATGCGGCCATGGCGGAATTGGCAGACGCGCAAGATTAAGGATCTTGTGGTCGTTTAGACCGTGGAGGTTCGAATCCTCTTGGCCGCATTTAAACAGATTCATTAATCTAATTAATCCTTGATATATCAACGTTTTATGGTTGTATATCAAGGATTATTTTTGTTTATTTAACAATATTATGCACACAGTTGTGCACACGGTTATAAACTGTGTGCACGTATAAACACTAGGAAAGTGTTGTATTTACTGATTTAATGGGCTTTATGCCCACTTTTTTTGTGTGCAAATTGCTATTTAAAATAGAATATCCCATAAAATTGGGTGTTATTAAAACTATAAAAGGTCATTGATTTAGGAATTATTTTGATTCCGTATCAATGACCTTATTTTTGTTCGTTATGAATTCGCAAAATATTAATGAATTCAGTCGAATAGTTCTCAGCTAAATCCTTTGGTAAGTTTAATAACATATGGTTAAGCCGCTGAGTAACCGGGTAGTCAACTTTATCTTTATCTGAATTAGATAGAAGGTCTGTTAATGGTACTCCCAAAGCATCAGCAATCTTATAAGCATTTTTAATTGAAATGCTGCTAGTGTTTGTACGTTCTAGGCTAGAAATAAAATTAAGTGATAACCCGCTAAGTTCAGCGAGTTTTTCTTGTGTAAGATTTTGTTTAGTTCTAGCCGCGCGAATATTATCCCCAAGGTTAAATTCCATGGCCTCAACCCCTTTATATAAAGGGTATCAGAGCTAATAAAATATCAAACGAAATATAGTAATCATATGATTACAGATATATTTATACCAATATATTATGCATAAAATAGATTTAAATAATGTGTATTAAGCATTATAATAAAAATCTAAATTTCAAGAATAAGTTAGCCACTAAGCTGAAATAAATAGCACTGACCAATTAATTATTGGTTGATGAGAACGTGACATCTCTTGATAGAATGCTTTACAGTAAA
>NZ_JACJKU010000046.1 GCF_016901675.1 Limosilactobacillus coleohominis | reverse complement strand
GCTAGGAGGCAATTACAAATGGAAATCACTATTTTTGGTAAAGGTAATATGGCAAAGGCAATTGGTCACAACTTAGAAATGGGCAATGACGTTTCCTATTATGGGTCACACGATACTGTTCAACAATTCGGTGACTTGGTAATCATGGCGGTTCCGTACCCTGCTTTAGAAAAGATTGCTCAACAATACCAACAAGAATTATCAGGTAAGGTCGTGGTTGACATTACCAACCCACTCAACTTTGATACCTGGGATGAATTGGTAGTTCCTGCAGATAGTTCAGCTGCTCAACAACTACAAGCCGATTTGCCAAACAGTAAAGTATTAAAGGCATTCAACACTAACTTTGCAGCAACTTTGATGAGTGGCAAAGTTGGCAATAATGTTACAGCTGTCCTTGTTGCTGGGGATGACCAAGATGCCAAAAATGTACTTAAAGATGCCTTATCCAAGAGTCCATTAAAGGTAATGGATGCTGGGAAGCTAAGCCGCGCCCGTGAATTGGAATCAGTTGGCTTTATGCAGATGACCCTTGCCGCCAGCAAGCAAATTGGTTGGGATGGTGGTTTTGGAATTAATGAGTAATTCCACTGCAGATATTTCAGCCAAGTTCTATTAATATTTATATCCTACTTAAAACAAGTCCCCCGATAATTAATATCGAGAGACTTGTTTTTTTATGACAATGTACGATCACAGTGATCAGATTTTGACATTACTTCCAGAATTCAGGATCCTTGTATTCTGGGTTTGGATAATGGTAGAACCCTTGACCTGATTCAACACCAGTGTGCCCTTCATCAATCATGGCCTTTAAGTTATCGCCAATCTTTTTAGCCAGTGGATCCTTCGTCTTTTGGTATTGATTTTCAACGATTTCATAAGCAGTTCGCAGACCAACAACATCCAAGATCATGAATGGTCCCATTGGTGAACCGTTAGACAGCATCCAGTCCTTGTCAATCGTGTGTGGGTCAGCAACACCACGAGCCCAAAGTGATTGAGCAGCATTTAATAATGGAATCAGAAGCGCGTTCATAACATAGCCAGGGTTTTCCTTCTTCAGAACAATTGGCACCATGTCGATAGAACGCGTGAATTTAACAACCGCATCGATAACGTCCTTTGAAGTTTCTGGAGTACCAACGATTTCAGTTACGTTATGCAACCAAATATGGTTAGCGTAGTGCATGTGCAAGAAGCGTTCTGGATAGTTAGTAAACTTAACTAACTGACTTGGCATGAATGTTGAAGAGTTACTTGCAACGATAGTGTGATCTGGTAAGGCTTCATTTAATTCTTCAAAAAATGCCTTTTTGATTTCAACAGATTCCGAAACGGCTTCAATGACCAAATCAGCGTCAGATACCATTGATGGTAGATCATTGCTGACCTCAACAATGTTATCCATTGCATTTTCATAATCTTCAGCAGTCTTATCCATATCTTTCATAAACTGGCCTTTGATATTGGCTAAGCGCTTTTCAGCCCGGTCAACATGCCGATTCCAAATCTTAACTTGATAACCAAAACGAGCAGCTTGAAAGGCAATTTGACTACCGAGAACCCCTGCACCAGCAATTACAACGTTTTTAATTTCCATGCGATTTACCTCCTAAAAATAAGTAACATAGTAATTTTATTATACTATGAATTCGCTTTCAAAAGTAACATATTCCTTCTTTTACCATAAACAAAGCTCGCAAAGAGGATTGCACCATCCTTTGCGAGCTGTTTCTTTCTTTATTGTTTTAACTTACTTACGTAGCCGTTCACTTCGGCCCTCTTGCTGGCATTTGAGTAATAATCATTTTCAAGGCGCTTTAGACTAACCGTTCTGGATTCAAAATGACCGTCTGCCACTGATTCATCGCCTTCTGTCGTCCATTGCTTAATGGTGACGTTATCGCCATTGCGTTTGAAGTAAATGTAGCTTTCTGGATCACCATTAGAAGTAACGTAACTGTATCCGTTCACTTCACCACTATTGTCACTATTAGCACCATAATGCATATCGCCACTGTTAAGATATTCCTTAAACCAGTTTGGATTTTGCAAAAGTGCTACCAAAACACCAACCGTTTTATCATCAACAGAACTCGATTGAGAATTACTATTAGACGAGCTTGATTGTGATTTAGTACTGGATCCACTACCGTTAGCAATCCGTGCAAAGTTACTAGATACATCCGCATTCTTAGTTGGTGTCCAGTTAGCAGTGCCGTTTGTACTTTGGTCAACTAGTGCGACTGGTTGTCCATCATGGAATGCGAAGGCGTATGTAATATGACCAGCGGCACCGCCTGGACGGTCGTAGTTATACAGAGCAACAACATTGTAATCGTAGGAACCTTTACCAGAAGGTGCCCATCCCATTGAATCATGGGTTCCATTCACAGTAGTTTGATCAAAATCACTCGGATAATGCATCCCAGATTTAGTTCTAATGTCAGTGTGACCATCATATTTAGTATAAGACTGGCCCATCGTTGGTGCCCACTGATTGATAAAATCTGATAACTGTTGATCCTTGGACTTATCCCATAATTGTGAAGACTGTATGGACGAGTTCTTTCCCGTTGTTTGCGTCGTCGAATTAGACTGCGATTGCATACTATGATTAGTTGGTGAACTTTTGCCACAACCAGCTAGCATTAACGACAACATAGCAACCGATCCAATTAGATATAGCGATTTATGTTTCATAATATCCTCCAAAATAATTTTCCGGAATTTATTATACGCTCATTGTGAGAGATGTTAATAAAGAGGTTATTAGAACATGGCATTCCTTTAATTAATTCCCTCCTACTATAAATTCAAAAAGCGGACTGATTCCGATACTTAATCGGAGTCAATCCGTTTTTTAGTTTGCTATTTATTATTTGCAATCCGTTCAAAGTTACTTGCAACGTCTGCGTTCTTCGTTGGTGTCCAATCTGGGGTACCGTTAGTGCTTTGATCCACTAAAGCAACTGGTTGGCCATCATGGAATGCAAAGGCATATGTAATGTGAGTAGCAGCATTGCCTGGCCGATCATAGTTATAAAGTGCCACCACGTTATAATCATAGGATCCCTTACCTGATGGTGCCCAACCAATTGAGTCATTTGAACCATTAACCGTGGTTTGACCTAAATCACTTGGGTAGTGTATTCCGGACTTTGTTCTCAAATCGTTTTGACCATCATACTTTGTATATGATTGTCCCATTGTGGGCGCCCACTTGTTAATGAATTCAGATAATTGTTGGTCCTTCGAATCATTCCACAATTCTGAAGATTGTTTGGAATCAGATTGATTATTAGATTGACTTGATTGGCTCACTGTTTTAGTAGTTGAACTACTTGACTGTGTTTGCGTACTGTGATTAGTTGGCGAACTTTTTCCACATCCTGCTAACATCAAAGACAACACAGCAACCGAACCGATTAAATATAAAGATTTACGTTTCATAATATCCTCCACCAATAATATTACAAATTTTATTATACTCTTATTAATGGAAAAGTTAACTGAGTCACCCTTTAACAGTTACCACTATACTTCTTTTAATCGTTCGATTCGATCCTTGGTGCTAGGATGGTTATCCAACAGATGGGTCTTAGTATCCACTAAATATAGGTTACTGAATTTTGGGGATAATTCTGAATCTATTTTTCCAGATTGCTGAGCAACCCAGTCATCAATTTTATATAAGGATTGAATCAGTCCATTTGGGTTCTGATTAACCTTGGCTGACATAGCATCCGCATCATATTCCCTCGTCCGCGACATCGCAAACTTTAACAATATCGCACATAGTTTACCTATATAACCAGCAATCACAACAACCAACCCCATAATGCTAAAACAGCCAACCACTGCTTTGGATTGCCAACCATGTTCATCATCGCTATCAGCGATAAATAATAGGCCGAATCTTACTAAGGCCCATCCCATAATAACAACAAAGGACAGTCCTGATACAAATAATGCGAACCGCATGGTAGTTTGGGAATCTTCAGCCGCAATGTGTGCTAATTCATGACCCATCACACCGGATAATTCTTCACGGTTCAACATATCTAACAATGGTCTGGTGATGGCCACGCCAGAACGATCAGGGTTACCCGTAGCAAATGCATTGGGCTCCTGGGTGCCTTCAACGATAAATGTTGCCGGCTTCTTCATTCCATAAGCTAGTGCCAATTCAGTTACAACGTTGTCAAACATCTTAACCTTAGGATCTGCTGACATTAACTGGTCATCCACCTGCGTAGCATGACTGGCATCCATCACAGCAGAAATGGGATTATTTAAAATATTGCGAGTCCAAATTAAAATTACTATCCACTAAACAACAAAAACAAACGCAAAGAACTTAAACATTCCTGGGGTCATCGTTGTCATAAATGCTTGTCCAAAAGTTACTTCGTCGTCAGTATTCCCCCATACGAAGAAACAATAAATCACCAAAAAAACTATTAACAATACAACTGGCAACAGACAATTTATAAGTCTGGTCCTCCGGTGATTACTTTCATGTTGAGCATAAAAGTTAAATTGGCTCTTATTGTTCAAAACATTTCCTCCCAATTTCAATATTATATTCATTAAACAACACAAAAGATTCATTTATCAATCCTTATTTGATCGTAATGAGTCTCTAGCCAATTGGAGTGTATTAGCAATCATCAATTTATAGTATAATAATTCCTGTTTGACTGCTATTGGGATTATTATTTCTCCCTGTCGAAATATGTTATTGAGGAGTTTTTAAATTGAAAAGAATTAAATGGGTACTGATTGCCGGAGTTGTTTTATGCATCTTTATTGGTGCTTATTTTGCGGGAAAAATGTTCAGCACCTCACCTGTTCAATCAACCCAAAATAGACGCAATAATACTGTGCAATCGAGTTCCCAAACAAACTCATCTAGTGAAAGTTCAAGATCATCAGACAGTTTAGACTATAACACCATCACACCAATGCAAACTGCAGCCGCCATCGCTTATTATGGTGACCATGATGTTCACAAAGGAGTTTGGAAAGGACTCTTCTCTTCTTATAGCGATCTGGAGATCTACCAAGAAGACAATGCCGACCATTTAAAAGTTAAGGGTCGTGGTAATTCCTGGATCCTGCGTCCTAGTAATATGAACGGTGGTGCTATGGCAATTTATACTGTTGGGTCTGATGGTGAAGTTGCTTTCTATAATGCTAACACCAGAAACGAAGACAAAGATAAGGATCCGGTTGCCACTGATAACCTTCGTGACATCATCTCTGACATTAATAACAAGGGTGCTGCTGGTCAAATAAAGGATAAGGCTCAACACATTCATTTACAAAGCAAGGATTAAGGAGTACAACATGAAAATTTGCCCAAAATGTGGTTATAAGAATAAAGCGGATGCTAACTTTTGTGGAAATTGTCAAGCACCACTGAATAACGTTCCCATCACCAGCAATCATCATTCCAAATTAATTATGATCCTAATTGGAATTATTGTTATCTTAATCGCTATCCTATTGTTTATGATGGGGATGAGAAGTAACAATAGTTCCAACCATCAACAGGCTACCCAATCGTCTAGCAGAATTAGCAATAACCATTCTTCTGCTTCTTCGCAATCATCAAGCCAGGCACCTCAGGAAAAGTTTTCTGATGAAGAATATGAATTAATGGCTTTCCTGAAACTTACTGACGATAACTCTGATAGTAACGATCAAAGTAACGAAATGCTTCAAAACTTAGTGAACCTAGATCCAAATGAAAAAGATAACGCAGTAGTATGGCATCCTATTACCAATGGTCGTCGAATTGGATTCGGTGCCCATACAACGGAACTACAAGTTGATGGAGATCATGTTAATGTTACTTATGATGAAATTGAAGGTGACCACATGGGAGAAGGAAACGGTCATAAGACATATTCCAAAGCAGAACTGGCTCGAGAATTTGAGCTTCAAAAAGATGATATTGATAAGGCCCTAGCTAATCTGGAAGCCTCTGATAATGCAAAAAATTATTAAGGTTGGCAAGATAGTTATAAATAAAACGGTTGATGTTCTTAGAACATTAATTCTAAGAATAGTGGTTTTCATATACAAATTAGAAAGGAAAATCGTCGTTGTTTAATCTACATTTAATTGGAATTATTATTTATGTTATTCTTGGTGGAATTGTGGCTGGTGTCTTGTCCTCCGCCGCATCATTCGCATCACTTGCATCATACCCACTACTTCTTAGTCTAGGGATACCACCGGTTTATGCCAACGTTACAAATGATGCAGCCCTAATCTGGAACAGTCTTGGTGCTATCCTTTCATCCGGTCGAGAACTCCATGGTCACTGGAAACAAGTCAGCTACTACGCCATCTTCACAGTAGTTGGTTCCATAATTGGCTGTTTTCTCCTCTTATCGTTTCCTGCAAAGGTATTTGAGAAGGTTGTCCCCTTTTTTATCCTCCTTGCTGGCACAATGATTATTATTTCGGGTCGAAAAAAGGCACTAACCCAAGAAATCCCATCGTCATGGAAAAAATTATTTTTCATGTTTATGCTAATTCTGGTTGGGATTTACGCAGGTTATTTTGGTGCCGCAAGTGGGGTTGTTATCCTTGTCTTGCTAACTTACCTGAATAGCAGTAATTTTCTAGTAACTAATGCAATCAAAAATGCGGTTTGTGGACTAACAAATTTAACGGCCCTAATAATTTATTCATTTACTTCCCACATTTACTGGCTTTACGCAAATCCATTAGCGATTGGCATGTTCATTGGCGGATATCTAGGACCAATTATTGTCCGTAATGTCCCAGAGAAAGCAATCAGGTGGGTCATCGCCATCTTATCAATAATTCAAGCTGGAATTTACTTTTATCAGGCATATTTTGTATAAATGTAAATCTGAAATATTAGTAGAACCTCCTACTTAATGGCACTAATTGAAACTGAGACATAGGTCAGGTAAAAATTATTAAATATAAACATTACAATACAGTAATAGGGTCTAGTGCTCGGCAATCGAACGCTAGACCCTATTACTGTTTTTTCAGATTAGTCACACACCATCGTTAAAAAATCCGATTAAATGCTTATCTTTAACACCTAACTTCGACATAATTGGGTAGACATTTTAATTAAGTTAGGTAATATTTATCTGAAAACGATGTGAAGTTAAGATATGCCCACATTTATTGTGAGCGTATTTAATTATCGCATTATGGTTCTTTACCATATCAGCGTTGGCTTACACTAGCACACCCTTTGATATTTTGATACTTTTTTGTATTAGGTTTAGCAATCATCGTGACGTTCCTATCCTATGATGAAAGCTTCACCAGATTGATTAATTCTAAAAAGCCATCTAATAATCATCCTTTGTGGCAAGCTTTCATGCGAGACTAAATTATTCGGAGATGACGCTAACAATTGTTATGATAATAATCTGCTTACTGTTGGTCTTGTGTGTGATTCGCCTAATATGCCTTTTGCAGACTTGCCATTGAAAATTACATTCTTAAAAAATGAAATTGCTACCCCCTGTCAATTTTCCATGGATATTCTTAATTTTAGTCATCATTTTCCTTATTGATGGTATCCTTGGAAAAATTTCTGAAAAACGTTGGGTGCATCGAAAGTTAAAAGATGGTAGTTTGAAAAGTAAATGATCAACAAAAATGTAAATAGAAAAAAGCTCTCCATATGAAAGAGAGCCACGCAATAATTAATTAGGTATCTTAAAAAGTTCTAATATGCAGATTGACTCCGATATTCAGTCGGAATCAGTCTGCTTTTTGTTTCTCATCCACTCTTCTATATACCTCATATTATGATAAATTTAAAAGCAACTATTTTTGTATTGCTAAATTCGACGAATTGCTTCCTTTAAAGCAGCTTGGAGCTGCGGATCTACTGCATGTAGATATAAGCCATGAATTCCTACAGTCAATAGAACATTGAGTTCATTCCTTAGCAGTTGTTCACCAAAACTCTTCTTAGAATTATCATGCATCGTACGATTTTGAATAGCGTTTTTATTTGAACTAGCTGAAGGGTCAAAAATAATTTTACCATCCCGATATTTTACGGATGGACCAATTTCAACACCAGCGTAATTTAAATCTGAGCCTTGGATTGTGAATGTTGACCCAATCTCGTTAATAGTATGTGGTTGTTCAGCCCAAGACAAATCTGAATACTTAATTCCATTAATTTGACGCTTATCTTCTTTGTTAGGTTTAATTTGTAAATTCCAAGGCATATGTCAATTGCCTTCTCTAACTTCCCAAAGTTCTCCATTCTTTTTCTTAGAACTTGAATATGGCCAATCAAAAGTTGCTAACATTCGACTAATTCCATTAGTTTCGTCTTTTGTAGCTTTCTTTTGAATTGCTGATTACATTTCGGCCGGATCATCAAACACTCGTAAATCATAACTATTATCCAATGGAGCTGTTGTTATTTCTTGATTATCGATCAAATTTCTCAACCAATTAATCATGGCTTGCGAAGCATCAATTCGCATTTGATTTTTTAAAGTTACCCGATAATCCACGTAGTTATCAATTAACTTATGATCATCTTTCTCAATAATTTGACTTAGTCTAAGAACTTGATGTTCATCGTAGACTGCAATTACTACTTTGGCCCTTTTAATAATATCTAATAATTCATTAGTTCCGTGTTTATGATAAGCTTGGCTTCTCTGAGTTAACAACAAATGCGCTTCATCAATAAAAGCAATATAAACGGGTTTATCTGGTGAGCATTTATCAATAAACGTTGGAACTTTGATAACTTCAGCATTATCACCAAGGTCTAATTTGGAAGCAATTTGTTTGTAAACTTTTTCCTGTTGAGGATGATTAACCATCATTGCAACTGATAATGAATGATGATCTTTTTTTGCTAAGTCATAAAAAATATTGCTCATTAAAACAGTTTTACCAGCACCAGCTTCACCTTGAACTAAGATTAATTGGTTTTCTTTTCCCGTACTTAATGATTTATCTACAATATTTAAAATCTCGTCTTTTGCGTGTATTTGATTACGGGTTAATTTATGGAACGGAGAAACTTTAAATAAGGCTGACTCCTCAATAATTCTTTGAAGTGGAAATAAATCAGGCATCGATCGATGAAGTTTCCGCCAAATCTTATTAAAAATCGGTACCATTTCTTCAGAAGTATAATAATCGTTTTGCGCATTTTCACGACGATTATTCAAATGACTAACCACATTTACACCTGCAAGATAATGCATCATCCGATTTTCAATATCTAAAGTCAAAGATTTATTAAAATGCTGATGACCAATAATAAACATCAAAGCGTCATTATTTTCGCGCAATTGTTCCCAGTCTTCACGATTTTGGGGATCAGCATCTAAATGCTGTAATGTTCTTCTTTGAATATCATTTGTTTCACCTACATATACCGTGTAATTAACTCTTTTTGACCCATTGGGCTCATTAATAATGTAGACTGTCGGATAGTTAATTAATAAATTTTGCTTCTCCTCATCCGCAATATTCGATGAAATGTTCTCATCTAATTTAGTTGCATTGTTTCTATTATATTTTGTTTCAAAAATAATTGGACTTCCAATTTCTTTACTCATTAATAACCTCTCACCTTTTTATTCTCTTATTTTCTACTCCCTAACCGCGCTTTTCTCTTCGCAATCTTCACGAGTCTGTTTCGGTTAAACCGTTGCATCACAATAAAGGGTAGTTCAATCAAGCTTGCCACTACCGAAGTAATGATAAACACTGCTGGATCGCCAAACCACCAAATTAATATGACAGGCAGATAACTGAAAACCATCATTAGCTCATGATCCAATTCAGCACAACACATCGTTTGAATAATCTCTTCAACGCTATGTTTATGCACATCATACTTGTCCGGATCATAGGTGGGTAAATGTTTCTTCCACTGTTTCACTTTCAAGCAATGGTATAACTTTATCTCACCAGGACGAACACTAAACCAGCCATGATCATAAGAGAACCGTTTTGGAAAAAAACGTTCAACAACATTTCCAATCAATAATCGCATTCCTAGTTGATAGAATACTAATCCCAACGTAATAACTAATGCTAATAAATTTGCGCTTGGCAACAGGCACTGAATAATAATTACCACAATGCACGAAATGCCACACCAAAATGTTATCAACTTCATTAAACGATCCATGATTTCATATCTCCGTTAGCCATAATTACAATTAATATCATATCCCATCTCAACCAAAAAAGGCCAAGTTATTTCTAACTTGACCCATCGTAATTGAATTTTAGTAGTGCCCTTGATTAATTAATACCTGGCCGTCCAATTGTTCTAACTCTCGTTCTTCAAACAATGGCGTCAATTCATCCAGCACTTGATGGAAGCCATCCGAATTAACGTATTTCTTAAAGGTATCATCATTTTGGAAAACCTGGAAGGTCATCCACTTATTCGGCTGATCCTTAACGTGTGACACGTAACAAACCAGTATTTCAGTTTCCGCCTTCATTGCCTTTTTCAAGTAAGGAATCAGAATCTGCTTGAACTGATCTTGTTTGCCATCCTTCACGGTAAAACGCACAACATTAACCCACAGCCGATTATCAGTCGTGGTATTCAATGAAACATCTTGTTCACCTAAAAATTCCGGTACCAGTTCAACCCGACTCACATCCGTTGCACCTTCAGAAACTACCCGTTGGAAATCCTTCGATTGTTGTGACTGAACGTGCTTGTCATACGCCCTTTGGTCCTCGTATAACTCGAAGAGGAGGTTTTCCCCAGCATCGTTCATCGTGTTATACATGCCCAAAGTTCCACTTTCAATGGTCGATGAAGTCACCATATTCCGTTTACCAACTTCGTTAAAGCTACTCCGGAATTCGTCTTTAACCTTCATTTGATACATGTTAAAAACAACTGAATTATCAATAATTTTCATAATACCATCAATGCCCTCATAATGTTCTCTTTTGCCGAAAGCGTTTCATGTTGCGTATATTATAGCAAAGACCAGTGAGTAATTAAAAGCACTACATATGTTAATTATCGTTTCCAAGTATCAAATAAAATATCCAGAAGTCTTCTCATTTCCTGATCACCCATCCGTTCTCCATACAGACTTTCATAAAGGTTGTTTAGGACGTAACTGTAGACGTGGCGCTTGATTTCGTAAGCTTTTTTCGTCAGTTCTGAGTGAAGAAAGTACTCATTAACCAGGCAATTACACTCTTCTTCCATCCCATACCGCAACAATTTTTCACGTAATTCTAACAAATGCATATGTGAAATTTCATCCGCCTGTGCCAGTATCTTCTGAAATTTGTTAGCGTATGCCGGGAGCATCACATTTATAGCGAATTTGCTGGTCTCAAACATCAACATCATCCCCTGTTGCAGCTCAGAATAGTAGTGCATCTTCATCGGCTTTGCCATGTAATACACCACTTCAGCATTATTAGTCCCCATGGATGGCACTAACCGATTTCTTCCCGCCACGTAAGACTTAATCGGGTTACGTTCCCCGAGCATCTCATAGTACGGAATATTACAGCGCGCATAACAGTGGTTAGTGTGAGAAAAATCGCGCAGGACCTGCTTAATAGAGCGGTTAATCACTAACCGATATCCATTATTTAACAGAATAAAAGTCTTGTACTCTTGATACTTCGTCAGTAATAGGAAGTTATTCCAGGTGAGTTGATAATGATCTACCTGCTCAATTCTTCCCGTTTTTAATTGTTCAATGGTGGCAAATGTTGGCGTTTCGTAAAACGGACTGTCTGTCATCAATAAACCTCCTGATTTATGGTTTCACAAGGGCCGGCCTTCTTGCTGGAAAATAATTTACGGGAATCCGTTTTCTCTGTCAATACCTTTTTGTTTGAACTTCACTAAGCAGCTGCTCAGCAAGTTTCACTTTTGTGAAGTGTTGAGATAAAGTGTGCGATTCTGATTCAGTTTAATCAGCAATATTCATTTTTGACTCCAAATAGCTAATTTTTGACTTACTTTGCCATGATTTTGCAAATCGTATTTCCCATTTGATTTGGCTTAAGATCATGCTTACCGGGCCCGAGTAATCATTTGGAGGTTCTCAATATGAATCAAGAATTAAATTACTATTTAACAATTGTCAGTCAAAATGTCGAATATCAACGAATTATTTATGGTGTCTTAAAACGATTACATATCTACCCTTATCATCCGTACCGTGCTGACTATGAACAAGAAGCGCATTTAATCATGTCTTTAGCACTGCAAGATTTTCATGAACATAATCATAAGTGTACAGATGCAAATAAAGTTGGCTTGTTCTTGTACCAGCGCTTGTACTGGCGTTTATTAGACAGACTGCGTGCTGAACAAATTCAACGAAACCATATTCAATTTTCAATCGATCAGATAAATGATGATCATCATGACGAAGAAATGCCAAATATGTTCTCAAAAATTTTTCATGACCAGTCAGTCGACCGCCAATTTTGTCACTGTGAAATTAATCATTTTTCCAGCAGTTACTACCGCTCCTCACCAACCAGCAACGGCGGTACTTAGAATTGGTGTACCTTGATTATTCGCCAGCGGAAATTGCAGAGCGCCTGCACATCTCCCAACAGGCCGTCTCTAATTTGCGCCGACGCGTGATTAAATGTGGACGCGCACTCTTAAATGAAGGATAATAATTAGCATGAGGAGGTGTAGCATGGGATATCAAATAAGAATGGCAACCATTGACGACTTGGCACAAATCGTTGAGATCTTTAACCAGGCCATTCCTCTGGGAGTGAACGATGACACCGCCCTATTAGAGGTGGTCGATCGCCAAGAATGGTTTCAGCAATTTGACGATACCCATCCACTTTGGGTGATGGTCGATCGCCAGCAAATTATTGCCTGGTGCGGATTAGAATATTTTTACCCGCACCCTGCCTATGTTCATTCAGCTGAAATTGCTGTCTACGTTCGGAGCGAATGCCAGGGCCAACACCTTGGACGTAATTTCCTCCAATTTGTCGATCAACAAATTACAAAGCACTTGGCAATTAAAACAGTGATTGCCTATATCTATGCTGAAAACACCCCTAGCCAACACCTTTTTAAAGCGTGCGGATATTCGCAATGGGGACACCTCCCTAAGATATCGCACATTAAAGGTCAATTTCGTGATTTATTAGTATTTGGTAAAAACTTTTAATGAAATGAGGATTGCTATGAAAACACGTCGAATCGCGCGAGATGGAATTATGCTCGCCATGCTCATCATCTGTTCGCAACTGTCGATTCCTTTACCAATGGTTCCACTTACGATGCAAACATTCGCCGTCGGGTTAGTGGCCACGATGCTTCCGGTTGGTGAAACTCTCTTGATCATCTCTACTTACCTAATCATCGGGATTGCTGGCATTCCAGTTTTTGCCAACTACACAGGTGGGATCGCAATTATTAACAGTCCCATGGGTGGGTATTTAATTGGCTTTCTAGTTTATGGACTTCTAACTAGTGGGTACCTGAAACTCACTAAGTTCTCATCCCTGCATCTAATCATCGCTAACGTGATTGGGGCCAGCGCCCAGCTCCTCATTGGGAGTTTATGGTTAATGTACTTTAACCACCTTCATCTTGGCAGCGCCCTTCTCATTGGTTTTGTAGCATTCATAGTGCCAGGCATTATCAAAATCGGCTTGATCTGGGCAGTAGCAAAGCAACTGAATGCCATTCAAATCTTTCAGCGTGCTTAAATCATCAGCACATATGTAAATTTGGACATGGTTGCAAAAATATTTTGCAGTCATGTCTTTTTTTGATTTATCACCTGTGCTCTTAAATTTCAAAATATCCTAATATGAAACATTCACTGAACACTTTATAATTAAATTCGAAGAGACTATATTAATCAAAACTTTTAAAAATTTTCGGTACTGTTTTTAATCTATTTACTGAAAGTATCAAAATAGTGTCTTTTTTCTAAACGTATATTGTAATATTTAAGTTAAAAGTTAAATAAGTGGACAAGAAAACCCATAAAGGTCTTTAATGG
>NZ_JACJKU010000045.1 GCF_016901675.1 Limosilactobacillus coleohominis | reverse complement strand
TATCTGAATTCCCGGCCACTTAAATGTCTTAACTGGCGCACACCAATCGAGATCTTCCTGCTTAATTTACGTCATTAAATTCGTTCAAGTTATTTCTTGCAATCTGCCTAATAAAAAAGAATTCGAGCACTTGAGAGTACTCGAATTCTTTTTTGAAATAACCAGATTACTTAGCTTGAATGTAGCCTTGTGCCTTCAATAGTTCAGCAAATTCAATTGCACCACCAGCAGCACCACGAGCGGTGTTGTGGGACAATCCGATAAACTTCCAGTCAAAAATCTTATCTGGACGCAACCGACCAATGGAAATACCCATACCATTTTCAAAGTTAACATCGTAGCGAACTTGTGGACGGAAGTCATCATCTAAGTATTGAATGAATTGCTTAGGAGCACTTGGCAGTTCCAATTTTTGTGGAACACCACTATAATCTTCCAGAGCTTGGATTAAGTCTTCCTTGGATGGCTTTTGCTTGAAGTTAACAAATGATGCAACGGTGTGACCGTATAATACGGGAACCCGTAAACATTGACTGGTGATGACTGGACCATCAGCCTTAACAATTTCCTTTTGTTCATCATCAACGTGGCCAAAAATCTTTAATGGTTCGTCTTCAGACTTAGCTTCTTCGCCTGGAATATATGGAATGACATTACCGACAATTTCAGGAGCAGTTTCAAGAGTTTTACCGGCACCAGAAATTGCTTGGTAAGTACATGCTAATGCTTGAGTAGGCTCAAACTGCTTCCATGCAGCTAGTGCTGGAGTATAACTTTGAATGGAACAGTTAGGCTTAACAGCCACAAAGCCACGTTCAGTTCCCAACCGTTGACGTTGGTACTTAATAATGTCCGTATGATCAGGGTTGATTTCTGGAATAACCATTGGTACATCCTGAGTCCAACGATGAGCACTGTTATTCGAAACAACAGGAGTTTCATGCTTAGCATATTCTTCTTCTAGTTTACGAATTTCGTCCTTTGACATGTGGACTGCTGAGAAGACAAAGTCAACTTGAGAAGCAACCTTATCAACATCTTCGGCATCCACAATTGTGAGGTCTTTAACTCCGTCTGGAATTGGTGTGTCACCTAACTTCCAGCGATCCTTAACGGCGTCACCGTATTTTTGTCCAGCACTATGTTTACTTGCTGCAACCACTGATACTTCAAACCATGGGTGATTGGCTAACAATGTAACAAAACGTTGGCCAACCATTCCAGTAGCGCCAATGACGCCGACTTTTAACTTTTGATCCATAATTAACGACCTCCAATATTAATCGTTCTCATTGAAATTTAATCATAAACCGGTTCCAGCTAGATTACAAGACCATTAGCTCAAAATAAACGAATTAAATGGTTCACCAGCCCGCTATCAAAGAAAACGTAAATTCCAATACCAATGTAGCAAAACTTCATCAATGGTTCTCCCCACCGATTAATGATCGTTTGGACTGGTTTCATGTGACCAAAATAAGCAATTAAGTAAACGATCAGGATTGTTAGTCCGGCAATGTAGGCTAAGATCAAACCAAATGTAGACCATGTTTGGTTGGCGAGGACGGGTAAAAATAATGAAAGATTACAACCTGCACAGACAGAGAGGTAGGTAATCAATACCGTTACAATCGGTGAATGGTGATGGAATTCTTGTAAATCCTCATCGTTATCATGCAGTACTGTCCAAATTGGGATAATCCCCAAGGCTCCAAGTAACCATTCGGGAAAAAACTGGAGAAGGGCCTGCCCAATTATAAAAGCTGCTGAAATTAAGATTAATAATCCCAGTAGATAGCCCGCTAAGACTTGACGAGTCGGAAAACGCTGGCACAGAAAAAGTAGAATAACAAAAAAATCAAGGTTAACAGCTAAAAAAGTTGTCGTAATGACAAGCCAATTCATTAGATAAGACTCCTTTACAAATCATATGACATATTCAATATATGACATATGTTCATAAAAAACAACACCGGAAATTAATATTTTCCCGGTGTCGTTAGTTAAATTTGATGATTCCAGTGATCACGATGCTTCAAAATATGTTGAACGTGCGCTAACATGTCATTCACCACTTCGATGATGTGCGGGTCATCCAGTGTATAGAAAATTTGTTTACCATCACGGTGATATTGAACTAGTTGATACTCCCGAAGTAGTGCTAACTGATGGGAAACTGATGGTTGAGGAAGACCTAATTGTTCACTGATTTCACTGACGTTTAAAGTGTGGTTTTCCAGTAAGTAAAGAATGCGAATTCGTTTTTCATTGCTTAATAGTTTAAACATCTTTTCTGCAAATTGAATTTGTTGATTATCGATGATTATCGCTCCTCTTCTGATAATTGGCGGTGAATAATTAATTGTTTAGTAGCTTGGTCAGTAAAGGCATCGGCGATTGGCCCGTTACTAATCAGTGTTAAGTTGTGCATTGCTCGCGTTGCCATTGTGTATAGTAAACCAGTTGCAGCAGGGCCCATTGTTTTTTGACTAACATCTGCTAAAACAACTGAATCGAACTCCAATCCTTTGGCCAGATAGGTTGGCAAGATGACAACTCCTTCATGTGACAATTGAACATCTTTACTGGTTAGTCGGTGTAAGTGGTTAACGTGGCGGTATAGAGCATGGTAAACCTGCTGAGCCTGTTCTTGATCCTTAGTGAGAATTGCAACGGTTGGGTACTTAGTCAATTGTTGGTTAACTGTTTCTTGGAGCTGTCGTTCCCATTCAGTTTGCTGGTAGCACATTTTTAATACTGGTGATTCACCATGACGGGTAAATGCATGAATTTGGTCACCATCAGGGAGCAGTGCTTTAGCAAAATTAGTAATCTCAGTTGTGGAGCGATAACTTTGTCGGAGGGTGATGAGACGAGGCTTTTTAGCCTGCAAGTCCTGTGCTAGAGTTCTCAAGAGGTTTTCTGGTAGTTGAAGCGGGTAAAAGAGTGCCTGCTCACTGTCCCCAAGAATGGTAAACCGTGCGTTAGGGAAAGTATGGTGTAAGTAGATCAACATTGCAGTAGGGTAATCCTGCATTTCATCAATGAAGATATATTGAAAATCGTTATTCTCACCGCTGCCAGTAATGAGGTCACGCAGATACATCAAAGGAGCAGTGTGCATAAAGTGAAGTTGGTGAAATTCGAGTCCGCGTTGATAATCATGAATTAATTGTGTTTGGGCATTCTCATTGATTTCCTTCGGCCAGTTGATCTGCTTTAAAAACTGAGCATATTGGCTGTAGTGGTCCAAAAAGTAATTGTTATAGATAGCATCTGCCACAATTCGTAAACGGTTGTGCGCTAATCGTCGAGAGAGGTAGCGAGCTTGGGCTTGTTCATCTGCAAAATCATCGATTGAATGGCGTCCCATTAACCGGTGGATGGCTTGTGTATCTAACTCATTCAAAGCTTTTTGAATCCAGTCCTTCTTGGCTTCAATCCGTGAGCGTTTTTGAAGTTCTCGAATTAAGTGATTCTTAGTGCGCACCAGGCGGTCAGCAATCGATAGTGCTGCCGGTTGTCCGTTGAAAATGTCCTGAATATGATCCGCAGAAAAGAACACCCGATCACCAAAGTTAATATCTGTGAAAACAAGTGAATGCTGTCCATGTTTGATTGTTTCAACGTAGTCACGAACGGATTGCATTGCTTTTGCAGATTCTAAAAACTTTTGGGTTGGTTGAACTTGATCATCAGTACCTTCTTCATACCGATCAAAGATTGTTTCAACATTCAAGCCTTCAAAACGACGCTTTAGGAAGCCGGCTAGGGTCACTTGACGCATATTACGTTCCCCCAAGCTAGGCAGAACTTCAGAAATATACTGACTAAAAAGTAAGTTGGGAGAAAAGAGGACAATTTGATCAGCGTTCAATGATTCTTTAGAGTGGTACAGCAGGTAAGCGATCCGCTGCAACATCGTTGAAGTTTTTCCACTGCCGGCAACCCCTTGCACAATCAGTAGATCACTGCTTGTGTTGCGAATAATATCATTTTGTTCTTGTTGAATGGTTGCAACAATGTTTTGCATGAATTGGTCATTCTGCTGTCCTAAAGCAGCCTGCAGCATTTCATCACCAACGGTTTCGTTAGTATCAAACATGTTAGTGATTCGGCCATTTTCAATTGTAAACTGTCGCTTTTGAACTAACTCAACAGTCCGGGGACCAGATGGTGTTTGATAAGTCACGGGGCCCAAGGTTCCGTTATAGTAGACACTCGAAATGGGGGCACGCCAATCATAAACTAAGAAATCGTTCTTATCGCTGTTCATCAACGAGGCCACCCCAATATAAAGGGTTTCGATTTCGTTTGACTCTGGTTCTTTAATTTGAATGCGACCAAAGTATGGTGATTTCCTTAGCTCTTGTAAAGTAGCTAATTGCCGTTTTAAAATATCTTCATTTTCAGTAGCACGGGCGACCAGTTGACGTTGCTGTTCCAGGGCCGATCTTGATTCGGCGATATCGTCGACTTCATAACGGTTAATTGAGGCGTTTTCGCCGTAGTTTTTTTCAACCGCACGAGTTTCTCGATGGGCTTCAGCAATCGCTTCTTTTGCTTGTTCAATTTGTTGGTCAATCGCATCAATGACCTGGTCTACACGGGCCTGTTCAATTGCTTTTTCTTGACTTGCAACCATCATTTTCCCTCCCGTTGGCATAATTTATTCAACTTATTTTAGCACGCTAGTCAGTAACTTGATGACTAACGGAATTTTTTTGAAAATGGTTAACTTTAATAATGTTAGTAAAGGGATATCATGTTACCATTAAAAGGGTATAATTTCGACAAAAAAATAAAAAAAAGAAGGTGATGGGTCGTGGAAAACCTCGCGATTGTTGACCTGGGTTCCAATTCTGCCAGATTAGCGATCACTCGTATTAATAACAACGGCACTTTTCACGAAATTAAACGCGTGAAAGAAAATACACGGCTCTCTGAAGGAATGGGCGCGGAGAAAATTCTCCAGCCTAAAGCGATGAACCATACCATTGCGGCCTTGAAACGGTTTAAAAAGATTTACGACCATTATCAGCACGTCCAGGTAGTGGCCATTACTACGGCCGCGGTTCGACAAGCCAAAAATCAAAAAGAGTTTTTAGAGCGTGTTAGGCAAGAAACGGGAATTAAATTACGAGTGCTGTCGGGACGGCAAGAAGCATACTACGATTATTTAGGAGTTGTCCGGACACTAAAATTAGATCATTGCTTGATTTTGGATGTTGGTGGCGCCAGTTGTGAATTAGTATTAGTTCAGCACAGAAAAGCACGGGATATGATTTCATTGCCATTCGGGGCAGTTAATATCTCAGAACAGTTTCACCTCGGCGGCTTTGTCCGGGCAGCGGAATTATTTCGCGCCCAAACGATGGTTACCCAACGTTATAACAAAATTCCTTGGTTAAGGTACGCAAACCGGGTGCCAATTGTCTTACTTGGTGGTGCTAGTCGGACGTTAGCAAGGATGAGTAAAACCCGTCGCCATTCCAAGCATCACGGGATTCATGGCTACCGACTAACTTCACGAGTGGTTTATGCAACGTACCGGGAACTATTAAGCAAAAATTTAGCACAGCGTAAAAAGATTCCAGGACTTGAAAGTGACCGCGCCGATATTATGATTGGTGGGATGCTTCCGTTAATTTGTCTATTGCAACGTAATAGCGATGGCCGGGTGATCTTCTCGGAAAGTGGTGTTCGTGAAGGAATCATCACCGAGTATATTAAGAAACGGGGCCTTCAAGGGGAGAACTCCGATGAGTGATTGGACAAAAGATCTATATAAGAAAACGCTCAGTCAACGCCAACAATTAGTTAGCGATCATTGCCAACTCACACCCCAGCAAGATGAATATATCAGTGAATATAGTAGCAAGGTTCATAATGAATTCATTGAAAATTACATCATGGACTACACCATCCCTGAGGGATTAGTTGTTGATCTGCAAGTTAATGGTCGTCAATATGTTCTGCCGATGGTTACTGAGGAACCTTCAGTGGTTGCTGCGGCATGCAATGGTGCCAAAAGGATTAGCAAGAGCGGCGGTTTTAAAGCTCCTGTGCAATCACGAATAGTCACGGGACAAGTGGTAGTGACGGACGTAGATGATCCCAACGCTTTCACTAAATGGTGCAATGAGCATGAAAAAACGTTGCTCACAGTCGCTAATAATGCCCACCCGTCAATGCAAAAACGGGGAGCTGGAGCGAAAAAGATTCGTGTTCGGCAGAGCGGCAGTTTTATGAATTTAGATGTATTAGTAGATGTGGATCAAGCAATGGGTGCTAACACTGTCAATACTATGGCTGAGGCGGTAGGACGGTATTGTCAACAGCAAGGATGGCATGTATTAGCTGCTATTTTAAGTAATTACGCATTAGATGCAGTTCAAAAGGCGGAGTGCTTTGTGAGCGATGATCAGTTAGCAACGCGGACGATGACGGGCTCCACGGTCGCTAAACGGATTAGTGAGTTGAGTACGTTGGCACAAGTTGATACATTCAGAGCTGTGACCCATAACAAGGGTATTATGAATGGAATTGATGCCGTTATTATTGGTAGCGGTAATGATTGGCGTTCGATAGAAGCTGGTGCACATGCCTATGCATCAAGGGATGGTCATTACCGTGGACTCAGCCAGTGGCATCAAGTTGATAGTGGACTTCATGGAACAATTGAATTACCAATGACCAGCGGTGTTGTTGGCGGGTCAATAAAGCTGACTCGTCAATCACAAATTAATTACCAAATTAGTCAAATCCACAGTGCCCAAGAATTAAGCGCAGTGGCAGTGAGCGTTGGCTTAGCACAGAACTTAGCAGCGCTGCGTGCTTTAGCAACTAGCGGTATTCAGGCTGGACATATGAAATTGCAGTATCGTTCATTAGCACTTAGTGTTGGCGCCACTGATAGCGAAGTGGCACCATTAGTGGCACAACTGGAAACAGCACCACAAGTGAACACAGCAGTGGCAACACAATTATTAGCTCAATTAAGAAAGGAAGAACGTAATGCCGGAAAAGTTTAAACTTAATCATGAAGCTCAAAGCCTCTTAGATGCAGTGAATGAGTTGTATCCTGAAGGGACTATTTTTGTTCAATTTGACCAAGATAAGGAACCGGTTGGTTATGTACGTCATGATCAAGCCAAGCAGACGACGTTGCCAGGGGGACTGGTAATCACGGTTACCGATATGACCGCTCCTAATTACACTGCCTCTCATGAGTTATTGCACCTCTTAATGTTACTGCGTGGTTTTCCTCAAATCTTTTTCCAACTATCATTGGGTGATCAGCAACTAGACGAACAGATGATGATTATGTCAACCGACCTTTATGATGTTGCCATGCACCGGGTAGTGGTTGCTGAACAGCGGAAACATGGTTTGATTGATGATCAAATTGAAGCGGAGTATTTGAAGGGCATTCAAAGTACCATCACCAAGGAAACTGGTGAGGCGGATGATGAGCGAACATTGCGCCTGTTAACCCTGCTTGATGCGATCGTCTTTTATGGGGACCATTTGGATACTGTTCGGGACCAATTATCCGCGGACTATCCAGTAGCATTTGCGGCCGCTCAGAAGATGTATGATAAGATTGCGGAACGAGACATTGATTCCCCATTTGAGATGCGTCGCCAAATTGTGAAATTGTATCGTTTGTTTGATGAACAATTGTTGGATTGGGGCTTGCCAGCATTGCATAACAACGAATTTACCACTGTTTCACCTGTGCTAAGTGCTCGTCAGTTACGTCTGAAGGTACGACAAGTATTTGAGATTTTCCATTCTGATATGAAAGATCGCCAAGGTCATGATGATGTTTACATTGGCTTGCGTCGGAATGATCACCAGAATTCGTTTACTATGCATGGGCCAAGTGGCAAGGATCGTGCAAAGCAATTTGTTGCAATGTACGATGAACCAGTTGAAGATTTATTAAAGAAATTAGATGTGCCATTTATCGTAAGGAAGTGATCAGATGGCAGTTGCAGAACAGGCATTGTTTGATAATGCCCAACACATTGTTTTCTTGACGGGTGCAGGTGTTTCAACAGCATCGGGAATCCCTGATTTTCGGTCGGCAAACGGGCTATACACTAAGAACCAGAATGCCGAGTACTACTTAAGTCACCGTTATTTTGCTTCTGATCCAGAAGGATTTTATGAATATTGTAAGAATAACCTTTACTTTCCTGATGCCAAACCCAATATTATTCACGAAAAGCAGGCTGCATTGACCAAACATGATCGTGCCACAGTAATTACTCAAAATATTGATAATCTGTATGAAGAGGCAGGAACAAAGCACTTAATTGATTTTCATGGCAATCTTTATAACGTTTACTGTGAGAAATGCCATGAATCAGTTCCAGTGGCAGATTACTTAAAGAGCCGGATTCACGCTAAAGATGGCGGTAATTTGCGTCCCGATATTGTGCTGTATGATGAAGGAATTTCTCAAACAGCAATTTCACAGTCGTTAAATGCAATGGCAAATGCGGATTTAGTCGTAATTGTAGGCACTTCAATGAAGGTCTATCCCTTTGCTGGATTATTACAATATGCTAATCCGGCTGCCAAGGTATTGGCAATTAATCAACAACAGTTATCATTACCAGTTGATTTTAAGATGATTCAAGAAGATGCCACAAAATACTTTGCTAATTTAACGGTTTAATGATAGACTGGAACGAATATTAGTGGCTTGGACTGCTGTCCAACCACAATCATCAAATAGAAACAGCACAATAATGGGCCTAACGCTCGGTGAACCGAACGCTAGGCCCCTATTGTTGCTTGCTGGACATGAAGAGGAGGATAACCAATGACAAAACAAGTTAAGTATACGATTGGAGTTATCTTATTTTGTGAGTTCTTAATTTGCCTTGGTATGAGTCTTATTTTCCCCGTAATGCCATTTATTCGAAATGAATATCATTTTTCAGCTTTTGATATGGGGATGATGTCATCACTGTTTGCGTTAGTACAGTTCATCGCATCACCCATTGTGGGTCGCATGTCAGACAAAATGGGTAGAAAACCGATGCTAGTTTGGGGACTAGTTGTATTTTCACTCGCAGAATTTGTGTTTGCGGCCACCAGCAAATTATGGCTCTTTGATCTTTCACGAGCAGTAGATGGTCTCTCTGCTGCAATGTTTGTACCAATATCGATGGCACTTGCAGCGGATATTACTACCCGTCAACAACGTGCTAAGGTGATTGGTTGGCTTTCGGCAGCCTTTAGCGGTGGTTTGATGTTGGGACCAGGTTTAGGTGGTTTGTTGGCCAACATCAGTTATAAAATGCCTTTTTGGGTTGCCGGCGTTTTAGGGATTGTTAGTGCGTTAATAGCCGTATTTGCGTTACCGGCTGATAGTCAAGAAGTCATCCAGAGTACTACAGAACATCCCGAAGAAGAATTAGCTGACAGCAGTTGGGTCCAAGTCAAAAAGATGATGACCCCAGCATTGATGGTACTTTTCATTATGATTTTGGTATCAGCATTCGGTTTGGCTGGTTTTGAGAGTATTTATAGCCTATATGTTAACCAGGTTCACCATTTTAACCTAGGGACTATTGCCGCAGTGTTAACGGTTAATGGTGTCTTATCGTTGATCTTGCAAGTATTCTTATTTGATCGTTTGGTAATCTGGTTTGGAGAAGTTAAGATCATCCGTTGGAGCTTTTTCATTAGCGTTATTGGGACATTAATTGTGATTTATGATCATTCACACTGGCAACTTTTCGTAGCCACTTTGATTGTGTATGAAGGGTTCGATATGCTCCGACCGGCAATTACCACGTTGCTGACTAAAATGAGCGAGGATAATCAAGGATTACTAAATGGGATTAATATGTCGCTGACGAGTGTAGGAAACATTATTGGGCCGCTATTATCAGGTGCACTATTGGACATGAATTATCAAGCGCCATACTTGGTAGTGGCTGGGTTCATGCTAGTATCGTTCTTGATCACGTTCGGGGTTAGTCACGAAATGAAGACAGCATAAAAAGAGGTCGAGCATTCGAAATGCCCGACCTTTTTGATAGTTAACTAAAATCAATTGTCTTTCCAGCAACTTTCCAAATCCGTGGCAGACGATCCTTACGTCCGTCCTTTGTTACATTTTGGCTGGTGTGACTTTGATGTAATAAATGCTTAAACATAAATCTCGTCCCCTTTCTTTGCACTGTAAAGATAACACGTTTAAATGCCGTTTTAAAGGGGTTTGTGGTACTATGAAAAAATGATGAAAATTGAATAATCAAAGATATACAATGACTTGTAAAATTAATCATTATTGATACATTTGAGATGATTTTATACAACATATTTGTGAATAATTATATGAATATACACTTAGCATTTTTTTAATAAAAATCGTTTTTATGAGGAAAAAGCGGAGTTTTCTTATTTTAGAAAAGAGATGACAATATGAAAAGAACGATTGCATTGACAACCTGGATAGAACACCCAGCGTTGATTCACGAACAACGTCCCGTTAAACTTCGTGAATATGCTCAACATTTGCCCGCGGTGGAAGTGGACACATTCTTTTATGCTTTACCGCAATTAAAAACCGTTCAACAGTGGATTAATGAGGTGGGACCAGGATTCCAATTTATAGTGAAGGCCCATCAAGCGATGACTAAACACCCACGGGCAGTTTTGCCTGAAGGCGTAACTTTGCCAGAAATGTTTGAACGCTTCAAACAGGTTATTAGACCAATGGTGGCCACTGACCAATTAAAGACTGTGTTGTTTCAATTTCCGCCACAGTTTGATGCGACAGTCTCTAACATTGAATACTTAATGAAAGTTCGTCGCTTAATGGGAAACCTGCCGGTCGCAATTGAATTACGCAACAAAAGCTGGTACCAACCTGCGGTGATTGATTCACTAGTTGGTTACTGTCGAGATTTAAAATTTACATTAGTGGCAGCGGATGAAGCTAACCAGATCCAGGCATCAATCCCTTTTTATCTGGCAACAACTAACCCAGAATTAGTTCTGATTCGCCTGCACGGTCGCAACACAGAAGGGTGGAATCACCCTGGAAAAGAATGGCGTAAGAAGCGAACGTTATACCGTTATTCAGAAGAACAGTTAAAACGGCTCAATCAGCGGATCCAACAGTTAACGCCACAACCGCAAGAGGTTTGTGTAATTTTTAATAATAATTCCGGTGGGGATGCTGCGCCAAATGCCCTGACATTACAGCAAATTATGGGGGTTCATTTTTCAGGACTCGTGCCAAGGGATCCAGAACAATTAGATCTCTTTTAATTTCATCTTAATAATTCACGAGGAACAATCGAATTTTCGGGCGTTCTTTGCTATACTATTTTTAATTACCACATGAGAAAGAAGGAATCCAGGATGGCTGAGGCCAAACCAACTTATTACATTACCACACCAATTTACTATCCATCTGGTAAATTGCATATTGGAAATTCCTACACAACGATTGCTTGTGATGCGGAAGCACGTTTCAAACGTTTGATGGGTTATGACGTGTTCTACCTAACTGGTACCGATGAACACGGCTTAAAGATTGAACAAAAGGCGGAAAAGCTCGGTAAAAAGCCACAAGAATATGTTGATGAAATGGCTGCCGGCATTAAAGACCTTTGGAAGACGCTAGATATTACTAACGATAAGTTCATTCGGACAACTGATGACTACCACGAAAAGGCTGTTCAAAAGATTTTCCAAAAGTTTGTTGATCAAGACGATATTTACAAAGGCAAATACACCGGATGGTACTCCGTTGATGACGAAGAATACTTTACCGAAAGCCAACTGGCGGAAGTATACCGTGATGATAACGGCAAAGTTATTGGTGGGAAAGCACCTTCTGGCCATGAAGTTCAATTGGTAGAAGAAGAGTCTTACTTCTTTAGAATGAGCAAGTATGCTGATTGGTTGATGAACTATTATAAGGAACACCCTGACTTCATCGAACCACATACGCGGATGAATGAAATGGTTAATAACTTCCTGAAACCAGGACTAGAAGACCTTGCCGTTACCCGGACCTCCTTTAATTGGGGAGTCAAAGTTCCTAATGATCCTAAACATGTTGTTTATGTGTGGATTGATGCATTATCGAACTACATTACTGCATTGGGGTACGGATCTGATGACGATAGTCTCTTCAAAAAGTACTGGCCTGCGGACGTACATATGGTTGGTAAGGAAATTGTTCGTTTCCACACCATTTACTGGCCAATTATGTTGCACGCATTAGGATTACCACTTCCTAAGCATGTCATTGGTCACGGTTGGTTAACCATGAAAGACGGAAAAATGTCTAAATCAAAGGGAAACGTTATTTACCCACAAACGTTAGTAGAACGTTATGGATTAGACGCAACTCGTTACTACCTGTTACGGGCAATGCCATTTGGCAACGATGGGGTCTTCAGCCCAGAAGACTTTGTTGATAAGTTGAACTTTGATCTTGCAAACGACCTTGGTAATTTACTAAACCGGACTGTTGCAATGGTTAACAAGTATCAAGATGGTGTATTGAAGGGTGAAAATGACGCTACGACAGCTTTTGATGCGGACTTAGAACAAACTGCTGCTGACGTTTTAGGTGAATATTCTGATTTAATGGACCAGTGTCACTTTGCAGAAGCATTAGCAAGCGTCTGGAAACTGATTTCTAGAGCAAACAAGTACATCGATGAAACAGAACCATGGGTATTAGCGAAGGATGATAGCAAGCAAGCTGAACTTTCTGATGTGATGACCCACTTAGCAAAATCATTACGGTTCATTGCAGCACTGTTGCAACCTGCAATGCCTGATGCTCCAAAAGCAATTCTTTATCAGTTAGGATTGAATGACGAGCAAATTGAACTGCAAAACCTTTCCTTTAATGATTTCCCTGCTAGTGCTACTGTTGTTAAAAAGGGAACACCAATCTTCCCACGCCGTGACGTTGAAGAAGAAGTGAA
Organism: Limosilactobacillus coleohominis; assembly: GCF_016901675.1. Taxonomy (GTDB): domain Bacteria; phylum Bacillota; class Bacilli; order Lactobacillales; family Lactobacillaceae; genus Limosilactobacillus; species Limosilactobacillus intestinavium. The sequence continues at coordinate 1,223 of NZ_JACJKU010000045.1, read as the reverse complement.
GTTCTTGAAGTCACAGATGACAGCTAATACAAAGCAAAAGGGACGGAAAGTAATGGAACAAGCTAAGCAGGCTGCTCAAAAGAAAGAACAAGAGCAAACTAGTGGCAAGAAGCAAATTCGAATTGAAGCATTTGATAAGGTTGCACTTCAAGTTGGTGCGATTAAAGATGCTAGCCATGTCGAAGGTGCTGATAAGTTACTGAAGTTCCAAATTGATGATGGGACCCCAGAGGGACGCCAAATTCTATCAGGAATTGCGCAATGGTACCCAGAACCAGAGAAATTAGTTGGTAAGAAAGTAGCTTTTGTTGCTAACTTGAAGCCACGGAAGATGCGTGGTGAACTGAGCCAAGGAATGTTATTATCAGCAGAACATGATGGTGACGTTAAACTATTAATTTTGCCTGATGACATGGTTCCTGGTTCAGAAATTGGTTAAAACAGAATAAAGGAGCAGTATCATGGTTGAGCAAGTGATTCCCCTAAAGATTTATGACTCGCATACTCATCTCAATGATGACTGCTTTTTTAGTGATGTGCCAGCATATATTGCCCGGGCACGTCATTACGGAGTAGTTGAGATGAATATGGTTGGCTCCAATCAGGTTTTAAATGACCGCGCAATTCAATTAGCGCATGACTATTCAGGGTTACATGCCATTGTGGGGTGGCATCCAGAAGATGCCAAAAATTATGATGACGAAGCTCGTCAACGCTTGAAACAGCAATTAACGGATCCTGAAGTTGTCGGAATTGGAGAAATTGGATTGGACTACCATTGGGATACTTCACCACGGGATGTTCAACAACGGGTTTTTGAAGAACAATTAGAGTTAGCGCGGCAGTTTAATTTACCAGTGGCAATTCATTGCCGAGAAGCGTTAGCAGACACGTATGATATTTTGAAAAATGCGCACGTCAGTGATTTTGGTGGTGTCATGCATAGCTTTGCTGGTGATGCAGAATGGGCACAAAAATTTCTCGACCTGGGGATGGATCTCTCTTACAGTGGAGTTGTCAGTTTTCATAAGGCTGAAGATGTTCATGAAGCAGCTTGGATAACACCACTTGATCATCTGATGGTGGAGACTGATGCGCCATACCTTACTCCAATGCCATACCGTGGCAAGCAAAACGAGCCGGCTTTCACGTACTTTACAGTATTAGCATTAGCAAAATTGCTGAATGAGCGACCGCAAACAGTTGCTGAAGCAAGTTGGAAG
>NZ_JACJKU010000044.1 GCF_016901675.1 Limosilactobacillus coleohominis | reverse complement strand
ATATAGGGGTAATAATATGACAATTAATTACATTAGCTCTAAACATAAAGGGCCAATAAACCTGAATGAAAAAGACTTAAAGTTACTAAAGTTAGTTGGCGATTTAGGCTTTGTTAATCTAAACCAGCTTGATATGTTATGGTCTGTTATTAGCCATTACCCAACCCGCTTTACACGTTCTATTTTAAGAGAATGGTGTAGCCATGACGGTTTACTTAAAAAAGTAGATAAATCTAAAGACAAACGCCCTAGCAAACTCTCTAGGACTGTTTACCACCTTACCAATAAAGCTAAACACTTTTTAGCTAACCAGCATATATGGCCTAATAGTGCTGTTAATGCCCCTAATGTTGGGCTTAATAGCCATAATGAACAAGCAATTGAAGTTATTGTACAAGGCATCTACGCTGCTGCATTTAAGTACCAAACGTTAGGCACAACTAACCAGCTATACACCACTAATAACTACCAGAACTATATAGTTACCAATCCCAACTTTATAGATAAAAAGATAATAGTTAATCAATCTCTTAAAGCTCCTGACGGTGCAGGAGCACAGCAAGCAGCCGGTGGCAAGAGAAAGGGCCGCACGGTGGCGGACCCACAACAAAGAACACCGGTGGAACAGGCAAGCCGGGCGGTGCCGACTAGCCTGACGAGCACGGCAACCAACAAACAGACAATTAACGACCAAATAAGCATAGATAAAACGGTGCAAGACCAATTACCTCAGTGGTTAGCAACGTACCTACCAAGTAATGAGACCTTAGTAGATACCCTACCCCAATTAAGTAACCAAATAGGACGTTTATTAGTTGATGGAGTATTAGTACCTAGTGTTATAAGAAGCACTAACAATCATAAGCATGGCAAAGAACAGGACAGCTTGAGTAGTAATAGCAAGGTATCAGATACGAGTAACCTAAATGCTCTATTAAAACAGTACTCTATCGTTGGTACTCCTACTAATGCTAATCAGCCTACTAAGTCAAATACTTTCGAAAAAAAGCACGCACGCCAAGGGCTGGCGCACGTGAAAGACGTTAGCCGAAAACGGCACCGCAGGAGTTTGTCAGGCGAAGCCACCGGCAAGCCGTTAAACACCGTTGTTTCAGGTAGCACCGCTGGAAACTGCAATGGGGATGACTTAAGTATTTTTAAAGCTGGGGATGCTTTATGCTCTCAGATCAGCTTATATGAAGCTTACAACCAACTAAATACTAGTCTTAGCAGTTATTGCCACCTACAGGGGATGCTTAATACTGGTGCAACTGTTGCCCTATGGTTACTGACTACACCGGTTTCGGACGCTAGGGATGAGATTAATGCTAGTCAAGATAGTCAAGACATGGTTGCAATCAAGCCTCACAGAAGTCACCGGAAGCCTAATAGGAAAGGCAGGAAGCATCATCAAGCAGTTTTAAGGAAAGTTGATAAGAAAGGCAATCAGCCCCATTCAGGGCACTCTCAGCAAGCCGTTCAAAGCTTCTTTGCGGAAGCCCAACGGGAACAAGAAATTAATGACCGCCTTGAAGTTTACACTGACCGGCAATGGCGCAAATCATACGAAGCAAGGTCCGATAATCACGCAACGCAGAGTTCCCAAGATGACAGTAATACCAAAGGATTCTTTAGTATTGAAGGCACTGATGAACATATTCCAGAAGAAAATGGGTTCACTAACTTAATTAATAAGGCAAAAAGTGACGATTATATCAACTATTTAGCTAATCAAGCAGAACAGACCACTGAACCATCATAAATAATGGACCATGAGCGAGAACAATCATCAAATAAACTTAACAAAAAGCAGCAAAATGTCTTGGAAAACCACCGAGGGGGCAAAATGCCCCCAAAATGCCCCCAAAATGGGGGCACTAAATCAAGATCACGGTGCTAATTCTGAGGGTGCCCCCAAAATGCCCCCAGAATGCCCCCAAAATGGGGGCAAAATGGGGGCACATCCAGAAAACCGCGAGCGCTCCGGTGGAGGCGCACAAAAATTCGCAGCTTCCGGCGGTGCCGTCAGCCGAACAAGCCTTATCCTATTGCTTCCCTAATCAGCAAGATTCATTAAATATCAAAATAACTTCATCTTCAGCTGTTAATGATTCTTCATTCCTGCTAACTCCGCATCAAATTCAGAATAACTACCATTTTCTTTCAACGAAACCATTCAATTTCCATGAAGTTACTGACTGGAGTCATTTACTGTGGTCCCAAATAGCCATTTATCTGAAATTAGCACAGCTTAACTTTCGCCACTTCTCTCATCATCTTGACCATTTGCAATTTAATGATTCGTCAAAGTACCTTCGAGAAAAACCAGCCGTCCGTCGGTTTGCTGAACTAAATGCAAATGTTCTCACTCGTGACTTATCGTTAATTAATAACCCTGCTTTTTGCCTAGATGATTTTGACTTTAGTCCCTTTAACCGCCAATTTAAGAATGAGTTTGCGGAGAAAAATGAGCTTCCTTTCGTTGCCGATATGATGATTAGTTTTAATCGGCATCACCAACGCCATGAATTGTTTGTCGAACTAGATAATCGGACCGAATCAAATGATCGCCAAGCTAACAAAATTTTGAACTACCTGCAATATGCTATTAAGCATCCTAAGAAAGATATTGAAGTTATCTTTGCGGTAACTGATGGTTCTCTCTCCTCTAATCGAGCAAAGAACTTTGCCAATGTAGGACGTAAATTGGGTAACTTGGCTAATCGCATCATGCAGACTTTTGTGGTTCAGAACGGACAACAGGTCTATTTAGCTGACCTTTATCAGCAAGCCAGTAACCTACAGGTTCGGTTGTGTGGGGTTAGTGAAGCATATATCGACGTTGCCGAATACTTACTTGGCAGCAACTACTTCCCGGACTACTTAATTTCCTTGAATCAACTTATAAAGACAATGAATAACCAAACGGACTGGAAAGCTAGTTTTCATCCTAATCAGATGTTCAAAGGACTATTGGAAAATCCTCCATTGCTAACTCAAGTTGAGGGGATGAACCATAATACTAGCTATCGGAATCACGAATCAAAAGGCTTAAAACGCTACCTACCTGAATCAGTAATTAATCAGCAAGGCGTATGGGGAACCATTGTTTTCTCTTACCCGAAAGCTAATATTTCTTATCAGCAACCCGTCCTCTTTGGTCACGAACATGAACTTAATACCGTCATGGAAACCTACAATCTTTCTTACTTAGCAAAAAAGAGCAGTCAACACGGCTACCCTATTGTGATTTACCCTCACCGGGAACGATCAATTACTAGTGTTTCTCTACCGTTATTAAAGTCTTTGGTTTCGTGGAGTGATTATTATGGCTTTAGGCAACCGTTAATTGTTCAACCAAGGTTCAGCCAATCAGATTCATGGCAATTGCGCCAAGAGTTGAGATGGCTCACTATTCAGTACGCCCGAGCTATTCATCAATTTTATTTGAAGTTTGATAGCCAGCTCTCTCTTGCACGAAGAGAAAGATATTGTCAAAATCATTTAGTCTTCCCTGAAATTGATTCAGTTCGACCCTCTCGGTCTTATAATAAACTTCATCAATTAGCGAAGAAGCTTTCTCAAAGCGAGTTTATGAACTACACACCGACTAAAGTCGGTGGTTTCTGGGAACACAAAATAGTATTTAGGATATTACATGTGTATTCACAATACCTAACTTACGGAACTTTGCTATTTACCATGGCTAGTCCCTAGCCTTCGGCTTTTAATCCTTTATGTAAGATATTAACTGCCGCATTAATATCCCGATCGTGATGCGTACCACATTTAGGACAAGTCCATTCACGAATATTAAGAGGCTTTGGACCACTACGATAACCGCAATGACTACAAATCTGACTGGTATAGTTTGGCTTAACAGTAATTAATTGTTTACCATACCAAGCACATTTGTACGTCAACATAGTCCGAAACTGGTACCAACTTGCATTGCTAATTGATTTAGCTAAATGATGATTTTTTCGAAGGTTCTTGGTTTTCAAATCCTCAATTACAATCACATCGTATTGCTTAACTAAATCAGTAGTTAGCTTATGCAGGTAATCTTTACGCTGATTAGCTATGCGTTGCTGACAACGAGCTTTTCGCCGTCGTGCTCTTTGCCAGTTCTGATAATCGTCAATTTCCATTTTGAAATCTTTATGATTATGGTTCCACTGGCGAACAGCTACGGTGGCTTGATATTTACGTTTGGAATACTTACTTTGCCAAATGGTTGATTGCTTTTCTAACCATTTAGCATTGAAAGTACTAAACTTTTCTCCGTCAGAACTAATTGCTAAGTCAGCTATTCCCATATCAAGACCAACGGTCTTTCCTGTTTTAGGTAAGAGAGCTGGTTCATCTGTTTCTACTTGTAATGACAAGTAATAACGTCCCGTTTGGTCATAACTTACGGTATAACGTTTAACCTTGTAATCGGTTAATTGAGTAGTTTTGCTAGATTTGATAATGCCAAGTTTTGGCAATTTTAGGTAACGCTTAGCAACAACAGAAATTGTAGATTTCCCTGTATATGACTGCTTAACTGTATGTCTACTCTTAAAGCGTGGATAACCACCCTGATGCTTAAACAACATCTTAAAAGACTGTGCTAAGTTGTGATTAGCTACTTGTAGACTAGTCGAATCACTCTCTTTTAGAAACGGATATTCCTGTTTAAGTCGCTTTAGTAGGGCATCCATTTGATAGCCGTTTACAAAGTGACTACTTGGATTATTCTTATAGCGTTGCTTAGCCATAGCCAACATCTGATTCCAAACAAAACGATTATTCCCAAACATTTGTAATAGTTGGGCTTGTTGTAATTTGCTTGGGTATAAGCGTAGTTTAATTCCTTTTAGCATTTTTATATTACTCACCTCCGTTATATTAAGATGATGCCATCGAGGGTGAGTAATTACAACATCAATACGATTAGAAATTGGCATCAAAATTTTAATTTAAGTAAGGGCATTCATCCCATGACTAAAGTCACGGGCTTTCTGCCTAATTATTATCAGTAAAGTAAGTATGCGATGTTCCCAGAATCTCCCACTTCAAGCGTTAAACCGTAGTTTTAGCTAAGTGGGAGTAGTTCAAGCCTGATCATATTTTGTTTTAACATAACGCAAACCAACAAGTTCTTCTTCTATTAATTAGTGCTTTTCAACTTTTGCCACAAGTAATAAAAAAGGAGGCTGGGAATTAACTATTATTTTCTAGCTTCTAACTAAGTACTGCCGAATGTGTTAATACTCACCTTGATCAATGACTTGCCAAAATACCACGGCACCTCTTCAAGTCCATCACATTTGATAATGGTAAAGAGTTTGCCGAATGGCGTGAGATCGCTAATAAGTATGATATTAGTACCTACTTTGCAGAAGTTGGTGCTCCCAATCAGCGGGGGTTAAACGAAAACAATAATGGTATTATTCGACGTGATGGGCTAAAGAAGGGCATGTATTTTCGTTCATTACCTGATGAATTAATCCGGCAAATTATGACACGCCGTAATAACATTCCACGCAAGTCACTTAGTTACCAAACGCCTTTAGAAGTATTCATGAAGCATATTACAGATGATCAATTTCTAATTTAAATTGACGTTCCGGGAATGTAAAAAAGTCGGCCCATGAGCACTCTAAGTTCATTAGCCGACTTTTTATGTTTAAAATATTAATCTGTCCGGGTGAATTTTCACTATCACTGAGCATTTTGTAATTCCTCCTTCGTGTGGAGCTCAGCCGTTAACAAATCACACAATGGGGTTGCAAGTCCATATTTCTTACCATGACGGGCAACATAGCCGTTAATATAGTCAATCTCTGTCCGCCGTTTGTTCTTGACCAGGTCCTGGTACATTGATGGGTAATGAGCACCGATAACACGGTAGCAATCTTCAACGTGCTTCACTGCTTCATCTACATCAAGGTGAATCCCCTCTTTTTCACCAACAGCAGCAAATTCCTTTACCACGCCAACAACCATCTCATGGGCACGACTTGTCTTACCAAATTCCTCAAGATTGCATTCAAAAAGGGTACACAGTGTGTTTAGTGTCCCATTAACACACCCTTTGCGAAAGACCGAATACCGTGGATCATCAAGTAATCGCGCCTTCAAGCCCGCTTCATCCAAAGTCTTAACTAATTCCGCTGCTCGACGATCTTGTGGTTCCCCCGGTTCAACGTTTCGTAACTCACAGCTCCCATCATCTTCCAGCAAGACGTGGTCCGGTCGGGTCATTTGTGCAGTCCACATTGTGTTACCAAGAAATACCCGATTCTTTGGCAGGTATTTCTCCAAGGTTTTCTCATGACCAATCCCGTTCATCAGGCAAAGGGCCAACGTATCATCATCAAAAACTGGCAGCATGTCCTTAACCATCTGTTCCAGTTGCATACTCTTGGTGAAAAAGAGAACCACATCAAAGTGCAGATCATGCGGTACCTCCTTTTGTCCATATACCGGAACATCTACCGCTACTTCTTCGCCATCGAGGTTTGCCCGGAGGCCACCTTGTTTGAGGGCGGCAACCCGTTCATCCCAACCATCAACAACTGTGACATCATTACCAGCTTGTTTTAACTTGAGGGCAAAACGCGTCCCCATCGCGCCAACTCCCGCAACTGCAACTTTCATTTAATCACGCTCCCTACTTAGCATTGACGACTACATTGCCAAATCCTTGGTCAAACTTCACTTCCCACTCACCAGCCGTAAGCTTTGGTGGCAGGACAAACGTACCGGATGATACCATTTGGCCCTTGCTAAACGTCTTCCCTTGTTCATCAAGTTTCTTGACTAACCACTGCAACGACTTAAATGGGTTGCCCAATACTTCTGATGATTCACCATCCTTCAATTTTTCACCATCTTTGTAAAGGTCTGCATGAACCTTTGCCGCATCATCAACACTGTCAAAGGCCTTGTCGGCATCGCGTTCTTCCCCGTAAACAACTAGGCCACCAACCGCACAATCAGACATTACGTTATACTTTCCAAGGTCCGGGAACCAGTCGACGAAACGCGCATCTGGCAGTTCCAAGTCACCGGCAACCGTCACCTTATGGAAAAGATCGTCAAGCGAGTCAGTTGGCTTCAGATCTTCCTTTGCCCGAAAGGCCAGTTCAACTTCCAGGAGCGGTTCGTTAAGGGTGGACAAATCGACATCCGCTGGTGACTGCAAGAACCGTTCTGCAACTTGTTGTCCGTATAACGGTGAATCCGCGTCAAACATGTCCTGGGTCTGCTTGCTCGTCAGTGATACCTTATAGCCTGCTGTTTCCTTTCCCTTTAACTTCATGACTTCATCTTGAACTGCATAGGCCGTGTCATCATCTGTCACTACGTCTTTCCAGTCGTCTTCTTTTAATGGGGTATTGGTGTCATAAGCTGTAAATAGTGCCTTGGCGAATTCTTCTTGCTTTGTGTTTAATTCAGTCATAGTAATTACCTCCAAAAAGTTCTTACAGCTAAATTTAGAAAGAAAAAAGCGTTCTTACCGTCGCATTTCTGCAACTGTAAGAACGCTTCCGCGTGGTACCATCCTACTTTAACCGGCACAAGGCCAGTCATCTCAATCACAAACTAACATTTGTGGCCAAGGTAATGGATGGCAACCAACCTAAGCTTACTTTAATTCAGCCGGTAACTCAGGAACGATTAACTCCCACGAGCCGTGACTAACTTTCACCAACCGTTAGCTCTCTGCACCTAGTCCCTGGTCATTATTTCCTTCAACGTTTTTCTCATCTAAATTTAATTGTTGATGATAATATACGCGCGATTATCTTCATTGTCAACAGTGAAAATTAAAATTCTTTAATAAAAGTGAACTGAGATCTCACTTTGCAACTTAAAATCTGTTGCACTTACATTGTAAATCCGGCGTCACAAAAAAATTGACTGACGAGTCAATAATTCGTTGACTCGTCAGTCAATCGCGACTATACTGTAGGCGAAAAGGTTGATCAGATACCGACATATTAAAACGTGTTTCAAGTTTGACCTTAAGGAGGATGACAAAAATGACAACAGCTATTATCGAACTTGACCATCTTCAAAAAAACTTTGGCAAGTTTGCCGCATTAAAAGATGTCAGTTTCACGTTGGCACCCGGTCAGGTTCTGGGTTTTCTAGGACCTAATGGGGCCGGCAAATCCACGACCATTCGAGTTATTTTAGGCTTATTAAAAAAGAGTGGCGGCTCAGTGACCGTCTTCGGCAAAGATGCCTGGCGGGATGATGCGGCGATTCATCCACGCATCGCCTATGTTCCTGGGGACGTTTATTTATGGCCAAATCTTTCTGGCGGCGAAATTATCGACCTATTGCTACGTTTAAATGGCCGCCAGCATAATCAAAAGACCGATGAACTAATCAAGGCCTTTGAATTTGATCCGAAGAAAAAAGCTCGTACCTATTCAAAAGGCAATCGTCAAAAAGTAGCGTTAATTGCTGCGTTGTCGCAAGATGCCGATTTGTATATTTTTGATGAACCCACTTCTGGGCTTGATCCATTAAATGAACAGACTTTCCAGCAAGAAGTTTTAAAACTGAAAAGAGCCGGTAAAAGTGTGCTGCTATCAAGCCACATTTTGTCCGAAGTCGAGCGAATGTGTGATTCAATTGTTATCATCCGTGATGGTAGTGTGATTGAGAGCGGCAATCTTGATCAATTACGGCATCTATCGCGGATCAAAATTGAAGTCACCACCGCTACCCCAATGACTGCTTTGGCAAAGCAAGCTGGCGTTCACGACCTCACTTATCGCGATTCCGAGCACACCAAGGCGGTTTTCACCGCTGATCGAGACGCGCTTGGCACCATCATGACCACACTGGCCGCCAACACCGTGGTCGACATGCAATCAACGCCGCCAACGCTGGAAGATTTATTCCTGCGTTATTATGGAAAGCAAGGTGAGACTCATGCGGCACAGTAATCGGAACGCAGGTTATCTGCTTCGGGCAAACCTCAAACAAAATCTAAAATTTTCACTCATCTGGCTTGTCATTTTGATCATGATGATTGCCAGTGGTGCTGGCAAATTGGAAGCAGCCTTTGCAGGCGGGGCCTCGGGCTCTAAAGAGATTGTCAAAATGCTGCAAGCGCCGGGCATGGCGGCAATGTTTGGCGCGATGCCAAAGGTGGACACGTATAACACAGCGATTGTGTTTGCTGGTGTGATGGTCGTCTTCATGATTATTTTGCAGGCCTTATGGGTTATGCCGCTGATGATTCGCAACACCCGCGGTCAAGAAGAAAGTGGCTTGCTCGAAATGGTTCGCGCTCGCAATGTTGGGCGAACGGCTGCCATCACCGCCGCTTCGCTTGAGCTTCTCATCGACAGTGCCATAATGGGTATCCTCTATTTTGTCTCGTTGGCCGCTGTCAACATGGGTGGTACTGACTTGTACGGTGACTTCCTGTTTTCACTGGGGATGGTGATCGCCAACTTGCTATTCGGAGCCATTGCGTTGCTATTCGCGCAACTAACCAATAACACACGTACAGCCAATATGTTGAGCTACATGGTGCTGACTGCCGCTTATTTGGTTCGGCTGGTCACCGATATCCAGCATCAAAATCTGACGTGGTTATCACCAATTGGTTGGTTCGAAAAAGCAAACTTCTATACTGATAACAACGTCTGGGCTTTAGGTTTGGCCTTACTGGTCAGCATTCTGCTTGCGGCCAGCGCCACCATGATTGCCCGCAACCGCGATCTGGGCGCCGGGATTATTGCTGAACGCACCGGCCGAGCCAAAGCTGCCGGCTGGCTTCGCTCGATCCCTGCCTTACTGTGGCGAACTGAGCGCGGATTATTTGCTGGGTGGTTAATCGGCGCCGTGGTGTTTGGCGGCGTCATGGGTAGTGTGCTCGGCGGCGTTGGCGACATTCTTAAAACGAATCCGCTTTATCGTAAAATACTAGATGTTGGCCAAATCAACGCTGCCAATCAGACCATGGTCCTGTCATTCTTAGGCATGTATCTCGGCATTTTCGTCGCATTAGCCGTGACTGCTGGCGTCCAAGTGGCATTCCGACTCAAACGCGATGACAACCTTGGTTACTTGAGCGTCATTCATGCCGAAAAGCCAACGCGAACCACGATCAGTGTCAGCTACTATTGCTTTGGTCTGCTGGCAGGCGTGTTCGTCCTTTCTGCTGGGCTGCTGGCCTTGTTCTTCACTGGGAACACTGTTCTCAGTCACCCGTTGCCGCTCAAGTACCTCGGTCGCCTATTCGTGGCTAGCGTTCCGGCTGTGATATCGTTTATCGCCCTTGGCATCGCACTAGTCGGTCTGTGGCCACGCTTAAGCAGTCTATTCTGGCTGTATATGGGAGCCGGTCTGATCGTTCAAATTTTCCGGGGATTGTTTGATTTGCCAAAACACGCAGGCAACTTCACACCTTTTGGCTGGATTGCCAATGTACCGGTTGAAAACGTTGATCAAACATGGCTAATCGTGATGGTTGTTAGCGCTATAGTATTATTTATTCTTGGCATTGCTGGTTATCGCCGTCAGGATTTGAGCCTATGAAAAATGTTGTGACAGATCCTGAAAAGGTCACCCGAATCCTCAAAACAGCGACGGAAATTTTCGGCCAGCAAGGCTTCATCAAGAGCAAAACCGATCAGATTGCCAACCAAGCACAAGTATCTAAGGGCTTGCTCTTCCATTATTTTGGCAATAAACAAGCGCTGTATCTTGACGCTTTCAAATATGCCTATCATCGAATTTATGATCACATGGACCCTAAAAAGTGGCAGAATGCCCCTAGCTTGGCTGCCATGATGACCACTGCAGTTAAGTATGAGTTGAAACTACAATTCAAATTCCCAGCTGAATACCGCTTGATGATGCAAGCCTATGCTGATTTACCGCATTTTCCCGAACCGTTGCGACAACAAGTGCAGCAAGAAACAACTGCCATATCCGCTGAAACCGATCGCATTTTTCGCGAGAAAATTGAACAGCTGCCTCGTCGTGAGGGCCTGTCAGTCGATGACGTTTTCGGTGTCGTTTCTGCCTTAATCGCCCAACAAACGGCGGTCACCACCAGACTCATTGCCAGTGGCCATTATCGCAAGTTTGAAGATCTGCAGTCCGTGGTTGAGACGATGGCACGCCAGTTATTGATTGTCGAACACGGCTTTTTACCAGATGAAAGTTGACGTCAGCTGATAGATCAAAAAAGGTCATTAGGGTATACCCTAGTGGCCGTTTTTATTTCTGTGCTATACTAGGAATTACAATCGTTCATTAGAACTGTCCAAAAGGAGAATTGGAAATGGCTAAAATCGGTTATGCGCGTGTGAGTTCCAAGGAGCAACATTTAGATCGACAGTTAGCGGCTTTAAAAGACGTTGATAAATTATTTACGGATAAATTAAGTGGGGCTAACACTAATCGGCCAGAACTGCAAAAAATGCTGGCCTATATTCGTGAGGGTGATATTGTAATGGTCACTGAATTAGATCGCTTAGGCAGAAACAACCATGATTTGACTAAGATCATGAACTCCATTCAAAATAAGGGTGCCACCCTAGATGTGTTAAATTTGCCGTCCATGACAGGGATTGCTGACCCAAATTTACGTCAACTGATGACCAACTTGATTATTGAACTCTATAAGTATCAGGCCGAAAGTGAACGTAAGCGAATCATTGAGCGCCAGCAACAAGGGATTGCCTTAGCTAAGCAGCAGGGTAAATATCATGGGCGCAAACCCCAATATGCCAAAGATGATCCCCGTTTGCAACATGCTTTTAAGCTTTATCGAGCTGGCATGAGTGACATTGATGTGTCCCGAAATACAGGTATTAAACGGACGACCTTTATTCGATACCGTGTGAAATACGGTATTAAAAGAAAATAGGGCGCCCTTTTGGTTAGCACATGTTAACTGAAAGGGTCCCTATTTTCTTTACTTAAAAGGTAGATTGATGAAATGCTAGCTAACGCTAGTCCTAGTGATAAATTGTCTAAACGCTTGCAAGCAATCTTTGCCCAAGCATCTATTTCTCGGCGTGATATGTTGGGTGCAATGATTGGCGCCGGTATGAATATTGCTACAGCAAAAAGTGAATCATTTGCAGTGAATGAACTCAAACAGCAGTATATCGATGGCTATAATAATTCAAGCCCTAATAAACTATCAACAGTTCCAGATAAAGTAGCCAACCAAGCTGAGTATTCTCAACGAATTTGGGTGCATGGCGACGTCATGACGACACGAATGAAAGAAACCCTGAACAAGGGTTTGAGTCGCCGCATGAAGAAATCAGACATCAATAAAATGACCCGCAGTATTCCTCAAAGCGGTGATCGAATTGATGACAATTTAACAACGCCTATGAACCAAATGCTATCCAGAATTCATACGTTAACAACTAATGAAGCTATACGCAATAGCAACGGTGGTAAGAATATAGCGTATGATGAACAGAATGTTCAGTATGTGATGTGGTTAACCGAGGAAGATGATCGTGTTTGTGATATTTGTGAACCACTTGATAGACAAACATTTGCCTATGGACAAGCACCGATTCCAGTCACGGATACTCATCCAAGGTGTCGTTGCCAGCTGGTAGCCTGTGATGAAGATGGGAATCTGCTGTCTGGTGAACTTGATAGGGTATTTAAGGAACAAAAAAAGCCCACTTAGTTTAAAACTAAGTGGGTCGCTTTTTATTATTAAGGATTATTAATTTTATCAATAACTTTTCTCAAATATTTAACTAACCAGACAAAAAAGATAACTAAAGCAATAATATATACAAAACCCATTATCATTTTAAACACCTACCAAGTATAAGTAACTTCTTTACACTTATAAGTTATCATAATTAGAAAACGTTTTCTAATAGTGTACTTTTATAAGCTATTTTTCTTCTTCAACCACATGCCATCAATCATCTTGTTGATTGCTAAAGTATTATTATTAATCGCCACGTCAAACCATTCATCTGATTTTTGAATACAAATCATTAGAAAGTCAGCATAATTATCAATCTCATTTTCGTAAATATAAGTGATAATATCTTTCATCACACTTATTTTATTTGTTTTCGTTAATTCAAAATAACTTTCAACATCAGCACCACCATGAGCAACAATCTCATCTCTTGAGTATTGACATTTTTCAGGATTATCCAAATGAATAAAATACCTAATCATTCCACGTCCTGAACCAACTTTTTGTGGCGCAGGCACATTCAAAGGTTCAATGATTTTCTCAACTGCTTTAAGTGTAATTGGACCGTCTGCTGACAACATCACATGCCAATGCGGTTTTTTGAACGTTCCGTCAGGATTGAAATCTTTATCATGCAAAGGACTTTCAACCCAACGCATATGCGTTTCATCTAAAATCTCTCGCCAATTTTTTGGCGCACTCTCTGGATACACAATAAATGCCCAGTCTCTACCTTTTACAATCTTTTCACTCATGTTATAATAACCTCACAATCATATAATGCGTAAATATGTTTTTCGTACAAAGCCCCTTCTGCAAAAGGGGCTTTTTTTTATTTAAAAATAGAACCTTTTCACTAGGTAATTTAGTGTACCCGACTTTATAGGATAAAAACGGATCAAAGCGATCAATCGTCCCAATACCTTTATAATATCCCAAACATAAAATACCAATACTAACCAGTGCTAGTACGATCAAGCCACCTAAACCAAAAGTCCAACGACGATAACGACTTTTAAGCTTAACATCATGATCTATCTGGGTAGCCAAAGAGGGTTCTTTATCTTTTTTCATTGCAATCTCCTCGTTAAATAGAAGTTTTTCGAGTGAGATGTTAAACAATTGACTCAAAGCATGCAGGGTCTCTAAACTTGGCATATTCTTGCCAGTTTCCCAAGTTGAGACTGTTTGGCGAGTCACATGTAATTTTTGAGCTAACGCTTCTTGGGTTAAGTTAGATTGCCTGCGCAAGGTCTTGATATCGTCTTTAAAGCTCAAATCTCACTCCTCCTAAATCATAATCAAGGATCTAAGGCAATCCTAGCAAGAATTACTAGCATTAGTCACGCAAATGTTACTTGCACAAGCCAATAAAGCCATTCTTCAGATCGTAATAACGTTCTGAAGAATGGCTTTAGAAATGATCAAAGGCCTATTTGTTAGAAATAGACCCTATTTATAATTTTGTACAAGTTCGGATAGATTATCTTTCTAAATTTCAAGAATAAGTTAGCCACTAAGCTGAAATAAATAGCACTGACCAATTAATTATTGGTTGATGAGAACGTGACATCTCTTGATAGAATGCTTTACAGTAAA
>NZ_JACJKU010000043.1 GCF_016901675.1 Limosilactobacillus coleohominis | reverse complement strand
GTCAAAAGTCATTTTACACTTATCAAAGAATTGATCTGGATTCCCTGGTAATAGTAATAATGCATTATTTGGATCATATGCTGTATCGTTATCATAATTACGCAATGCTTCTGCCGAGGCATATATATGTGAAACTACAAGGCCCATACTTTCTTTTTTAGTAAGCCAACAAACATCTTTCCCGTAAAGTCGTTCACTTTCTTCAAAGACTGCTTTTTTCATAAGACCAAACCTATAACTATCACGTTTTGTATTTCCAGGTTCTGGAATATATTTATTTGCTTGATCTACTAACCTAATTTCCATTTTTGAATATTTTTTACCTACAACATTAAATAGCCCTTCTTTTGCATTGAATTAACACATATTCGCCAAAATCAATAAAAAGTAACCCTGATTCTGGCAATTTTGTGTTAATAATTCATACTTTCAATATGTTGTGGTTTATTACTAAAATCGTCTATATATAGTGGTTTGGCTAATTTGTGTTAATATATTTCACTTTTGTGCAATTAACACAGATCAGCCAATTTTTTTAGTCCATTGTATTTGGCGGATTTGTGTTAATAACTGGCGAAATTGTGTTAATACTTGGCGGATTTGTGTTAATAACTGGCGAAATTGTGTTAATAACTGGCGAAATTGTGTTAATACTTGGCGGATTTGTGTTAAAAGAGATTCGCAACCCCATGTCTGCCAACGGATTTCAGCCACGTAAAAGAGTATATAAAAGAGTATATAAAAGGGTATATAAAAGGGTATATAAAAGGGACGTGTTTCCACGTCCTCTTACAAACACTTTATTTTTTTGTTCGTTTTGCTCGTAATTCAGCTAATAGTCGTTTTGTTTCAGCCATCTGCTGTGGAGATGCCGGTTTTATGTCAGGCTTATAATCTTTTCGTGCCCATTCAGGTAGTTTTTCTGTAATCTTACCGCGTTTTTGACGTTCTTCCTTTGGAGTAACTTCCTTACGTTGAGACACTGTTTCCTTTGTCCACACAGCTTTAAAAGCAACAATTGCAGCTCCACGGCCCCGTTTAGGAACAGGTTTACCAGGATAATCTATTTCAGATTGCCGAATGGGGGTTAGTTTAAATCCAGGGATTAAAGCTGGTAATTCGCTATTAATGACATCTACAACCCTACTCATAATGTGATAAGACTTGTAACTTTCGGGAATTGCAAGTAAATACCGAAATTCATCCATGCCAAATCTTCGAAATCCAGTTGTCCGGAATTGTTTAACTAGCCGATACATGGTCTTAGAATACGTGCTCTTGAGCCCTACAAACTGTTCTAGCCCAAAAACGGTCCATTGGTCTAAATCATTAAATAAGCTCTTAAAACGGCTGTTAACGGCTATAGAAACGGTCTGTTTTGATCGACTAATCGAATACATATTAAACAAAGTAAACCTGGTAATAGTATCACCATCATCTATTTTGGCATTTAACTGGAGGAGTTTATCATATGTTGATTCCAGATCTGCCACTAGTCTTTCAGTGCTGCGATGATACGTAGACAGCTTTTGTAATTGCTTGAACGAAAGGGTGATTGTTTCAGATCCCCGATCCCGAACTTGAGCTGCAATACTGAAAAACAAATCCATTTCAGTAGGATTGAATTTACGAAGTGGAATACTATTCAGACGGTTCTTATATTTAACAATGCTCCGGATTTGTTGCGTTTTATCAGCCATTTTATTTACTCCTCACGTTATTAACACACCAAATTTAAAATGTGTTAATAGTATACATTTATACTTTACTCCGATTTATTAACACGTCAATGTTTAAATGTGTTATTTCATATGGAAAAGAGTATACTAGATACCGAAAACTAGTAACTAGAAACTGGAAACGAGGTATTCGATATGGCAGATAAATCGTACACTATCAAGGAATTGGCAGATAAAGTACATGTAACCAAGCCGGCAATTCGAAAACTAATGAATTCTAGTTTCCGGAAACAGCACACGTCAGTTTCTGGAAACCGAATTTTAATTGACAATGATGGTGCGCAAGAGATTATTAACCATTTCGAAAACTCCACGTCGGAAAGTAACCAGAAACCGAAAACGGATACTGAAAACCAACAAGCGGAAACCAAAACCAAAAACCAAGAAGAACCGCACCATCACAACAAGAGTGATGGAAACAACGAGCTGATTAAAGCTAAAAATGACCTTATTAATGAGCTGCGAGATCAGCTAAAAGCCAAGGATCACCAAATTACGGATCTTCATAAATTAATGGACCAGAACCAGCAGTTACTCTTACATACCCAGGAAGAAAATAAACAGCTATTATCTCTTACTCACGATGATAGTTTCAGTAAAGAGACTGACAATGTTCGTGAAGCAGAATATAAAGAGTCACAACCTGATCAGAAACCAGAAACGGAAACCGAAAATCAAGTTACTGAAAAGCACGATAAAAAGCGCCATTGGTGGAATTTATTTAGTTAATACATTATAGTATTTCATCAAAAGAAAGATCATCTGCATTTTATTGATATTATTAAACGGTTTATTTTTTATTTCAACGTGTGAATATACCATGGCTGTATTTCTCATCAAGGGAAGAATGTTATTGGGACAAGGGCAAGGTGAGTTTAAACTATCTGCATTGCAATTATTGATGAGCTTAGTAGCTTTGTTTGCTAAGTTGATTAATGATTGGGATGGGTTGACTGAGAGAGCAAGATGGCGAAAAGCACTTGTTCTTCCTTTAGTGGGTTTAAGGATAGCTGGGTAAATCTAAAGTTCATACTCATCTTCGGCTTGTTTCTTGAGTGATTGTTTAGTTTGTTGACTTGTCTTTTGTAATTGGTCGTTAGTAGCAAATAAAATTGCCTTTTTTAGTTTGATACCTGGATCATTCATTAACTTTTGTTCTTTGCGATAGTCAAAGGGTTTGTCAGAGTTTTTAATGTTTGATAGGTCTAAAGAGGGGCTATGTTGTGAAGTTGGATTACTTTGCTGATTTTGGGTTGGCTGGGTTAATGCTTGTGTTATTTGGTTAATAAAGTTTGTGGCTTCGGTTTTAATCTTTTGGAGAACTTTGGTTGTGGTGTCCATGAGGTATTTTAGAGTTTGGCGTAGGTGTTGTTGACGTCCAGTGTCAGAAATAACTGGTTGAGCTGTTTCATTGGGGTTTAGTAATGATGAGTCAACTTTGTGTTCAGGGGCGTTTTCAGCAATGGTATCGACTAATTGGTTTTTGTAGTCGTTAATTTGGTTTTGTACGGTTGTATTTTCATTCTGGAGTTGCTGATTCTGGGTGGTTAATTGTTGGTTGGTAGTTGATAATTCAGTCTTGGTAGTACGGGCAGTAGTTATCTCTTGGTTTAGGTTATCAAGTTCATCTTGATAGTCTTGTTTATCTGTTTCCCAATTATCTCGCTCTTCTTGACGCCAGGAATCTAATTCCTGTTCCATTTGGGTTACATTAGCTTCGGTTACTGTAATTGGTTGATCGTTATTATCGAGTAAGTCGTTTTGGTCAATTTCTTGTTGAGCGGCTTTGATACGCTGGAGCTTGCGCTGCCTAATTTGTTCTTCAGCGTCGCTAATCTGATTTTGCAGGTTTTGTAATTGTTGGCGTTGATGGGCTAATTGTTGGTCCAATTGCTTCTGTTGATTTTCGGCGGCTGTTTGTTTTTCTTTGGCAGCGTCAGCGTCCTGGTCAGCTTGTTGTTTATCCTTCTGAGAGCTTCTAGCAGCCCTTGTAATGTCGTTTGCCATTTCTAAGGGTGAAAGGTCGTTACCGTCTTTATCGACTGCCTGGTGGCCTGTAGTGGCTTCGTAGATGCCCTTTAGGTTCTGAGTGACGGTTGCTACTTGTGACTGGACATCATTCTTTTGGTTAGTTAAGTTATCAGCTTGGCTTTGTAGTAACTGAACTGCTTTTTGGTGGTCAGCGATTTCCTGATGTTGAGCTTTTAACTGTTCCATGGAAAGACCAGTTTGTACGGTTTTATCTTCCTTGGTTTTACGTTCAAAATCGAGGATCTTTTTATCTTGCGGTACCTTGTAAGTCTTGTGCAGTTCAGTTTCCAGACATTTTAAGGCGTACTGGTCCATATTGGCTCGAAACCATTTCGTAGCGTCACGTCCGGAACAGTATTTACCTGTAACGGCGTGATGGAGACTTACTAAGGCCTGATTGAGTGAATTAGTCACGTGAGCGGCTCGCTTTTTACCGCCTCTGGTCATGCCAAAGGTAGCTAATTCATAATGAATGTGAGAGATTCCCATTTCATCATTATTGGTGGCGTAGCGTCCTCGGTGTAAATAATCGCCAACATTAACTCGTGATTTATCTTTAAGTGTCCACCCAACATTGTTATTGGTGGCTTTAATTAAGGCTCGATTGAAGCAGCCATAAAACTGCTTGGCAACCGCAATATTATCTGGGATTGGTTGGTTATTTTGGTCCTTTAATTTGAAAACTAAGTGCGTAGTACCGTCCGGCAACTTTTCTTCCTGATAGGAAGTCTTAGGACAGAATTGTTGCATTAATTTACTTTGAACTTCCATATTACCGATGGTTAATACAGCGGTCGCCTTCTTTTTCCGTTTTAGGTAGTTTTTAACACTGCCGTATTGCCGTTCTGCGTGTCCCTTTTCACGTTGATGTTTATCGTGTTCCTCAACATAGTCTTTGAAATGTTCATTGTTCCATTGGTCGATTGCTGCTCGTGTTTTCGGAGATTTATCATATTGATTAAATTGAGTTTCGCTGAACACAATATCTTGGTTAGTGTGATTAATCTTTTTATCATGTTCAACGTGCTTTTGAATGCCAGAATAACCGTTCTTATCCTTGGCTTGTAAGTCAGTTGTTACCGTGCATTTAATCGACATATTATCATCACCCATATCGTAGTTTTGCTACCATCATTGTAACATATTCGGTAATAAGTAAAGTGGTTAACTTATCCAATTTACTAGCTCCCTAGACAAAATGGAGTAACCCCATTTTGTCGGTCGCTCTTCCGAGGGAATTAGGAACATATTTCCTAATAACCATTGATTTAATTTTCAAGATTACATTTGAAAATTAAATATTACCTTTTATATCCAAAAGGTAATGCCAAAATAAAAATTCCCAATGTCTTTCGACAAAGGGAATTTTATTCAAAACAGCATCAACAATTAGTTGCTGTGTTTTGAGCCATTGGGTAATTCATTGTTATTTAATGGATTACTTCCCAATGGCTGCTTACGATTTTGTGTAGTCGCTTCTTGTTTAGCTTTGGCTAAAAAGACATTCACAAAATCAGCAATATCTTTCCGAGAATATGGCTTCTGTTTTTCGCCAATTTCGGATTGAATAACATCATCTAACACAGACTTAGTATTGCTGTTATTCATTGATGAAAGCATAATAGCTTCGGCTAATTCAGCTTTCCATTTTAGTTCGTTTAAGGCTAAAACATCAGCGTCATGCTTCATCTGCAGTTTTTTATATTCCATAT
Organism: Limosilactobacillus coleohominis; assembly: GCF_016901675.1. Classification (GTDB taxonomy): domain Bacteria; phylum Bacillota; class Bacilli; order Lactobacillales; family Lactobacillaceae; genus Limosilactobacillus; species Limosilactobacillus intestinavium. Next base: position 9,350 of record NZ_JACJKU010000043.1, on the reverse strand, counting down.
CTTCCGGAACCGTGCGGCCACTTAACTTCTTGGCTTTCAGTGCTTGCCACCGGGCAATGCTTTTCGGAGACATCATGGGCAAAACTTCTTTCTAACTGAATAGTTTCTTGTTCAAATTCTTTTTGGAATTTCTGATTTTGCAATTGCTTGTTTAGGTAATCATTTAATTTGATATTACTCATCGCAATAACTCTTTCTTGATAACATTAACGTCAATTAAAATAGATCGGAATGAGTACCGATACCCACTAAATAAACGATTTCTTGGTTAGTTCGAATATATAGCAACAAATGGTCGCCATTATGACCGTCAAAGTGAAGGTCTAATCCTTTAATTTCGACCTGATTAAGGGAACCCAAACGATTCTTAATTTGGCTTTTTTGCTGTGCCGTCAAAGTAATTGAGTGTTCGTAAAAATAATCGGGAATTGGTTCATCATTTAGAAAGCAATTAATTACATATTCCCATGGCGAGCGATGGTCATCTGGAAATGGGACCTCTCCATGGAAAATACTATGCCAACGTGGATTCTTCTTTACCTTTTTATGCTGCTTCTTAAAATGGTTGGTTGGGATAATTTTACTCATCTAACAATTTCTCCAGTTCATTATAAGAAGAAGCGCCTTTTAGCTTGTGTTCGCTTAAATCATCAACTGCTTCGTTAATTGATGACATGGTTTCTGCATTAGGAATCCCCCAATACTTTGGTAGGCCATCGTTAGCTACAGAAGATAAGGTCATACGAATAAAACTAGAAATGGATAATCCATGAGCGGCCAATTCTTTGCTGGCTTTTTCTTTAACGTCAACTGGAATACGACTATCTACTCTTGCGTCCATACTAATCACCTCATCTATATTGTATGACAAATGACACACGAAATCAAAAATGGAACATATTTGATATTCTACTGCGCTACCGCTTGCTGGACTCGTTAATCAGACCGGTTTATGACTAAACCTAACCTGATTAACGAGTGAGATTATGGGGTTACTGCTTAATCAAACTTAACTTCATCGAGCATCTTTTCACGGCTAACCTGGTCTAGTCCCAGATATTTTAAGGTCATAGCTTCAGATGTATGGTTTAAAAGACTCATCACCAGGCCAATATTGTAATGGGTTTGCGTGTAAACTCGGTAGGCACCCGTCTTTCTCATGCTGTGGGTCCCAAGGTAGTTAATTCCTAGTAAGTCACCGGTTCTAGCCATGATTTTGTAAAACTGCTTTTCTGTGATATGCCGAGAATGGTCCCGTGAGGAGGGGAAAAGCCATTCCGATTGAATGTTTTGCTCGTTTAGCCAGTTAAAATAGTCGATTAAGTCTTGTTTTACTGGTTTAAGGTATAAAATATTAGGTTTTCCGGTCTTTTTATCGCGAATATAAGCATTTTTCTTGATGTCCCCATCAGTTTTATAGATTTCGTTGCGTCTGAGAGCCAACACATCACTCACTCGAAGCAGAGTGGCCTTGCCAACCTGGAAAATTGTGTAATTCCGGCGTCCTTCACGAAAATTATGGAGTAAAGTATCTTCAACTTCGTGGAGGACGTTGGTATCTTTGATGGGTAATACAAGCTGTTTCATAGTAATTTTTGCTCCTTATTTAGGGGCTACTTTTTGTATATATAAATTAAAAGCCCCTATATTCTGATTGTAGAATACAGGGGCTTGACATAGCAACATTCTTTAGGGGTTATTTATTACAAATAGACCCTACTTTAAAAACGATGAAAATTAATCTTTACTTTTTAGTTTCCCATTCGTTGTTATATATGGGAGGAATAAAGTGAATAATACAAAATTCATTTAAAAATAAAAAAGGGCATCTTTTCAGATGTCCCACCGGCTCGGTAATCGGGAGCTACCCGATTCCAATTTGCACACCAACCTTATCATTTTGGTCGTGCCTAATAAACACGTTAAAAAATCAATTAAAAAGATGATTGCTCTGATTCGTAAGATGATGAAATAATATTGCTACTTTTTCTGCGCTGACTTCGGTTGGCGCTTTTTATTCAGAAAACTTTATAACAAATAGGCTTGAAACATAAAAAGAAGTATTAGCTCTTGGAGGGAATAAGTTTATAACAGTAGAAAATTATTTGAATGCTTTTTCAAAGAAATTGCCTTTAGATACTGTTTCATTACCATATAAGGGATATGATAAGTGATCACCAGATATAGTTCTTAAACGAGAACTTGTTAGTTTAATACTTCCAATACACTGTCCTTTTTTATTGGAGCTTGTAATGTTTGAGTATCATTGGTTAACTTATTCTTGAAATTTAGGGAAGACTTCTAATCTCATGATTCGGGAATTATCAAAAAAGAGAACTAGACCAATAGCTAAAGTAGCTTAGTCTAGTTCTCTAAATTCTCTTCATCCTTACCGATTAACAAAGAGTCTAATTTACCAACAAAAAAAGGGCTGCTTACAATAAATACTAAGTAGTCCTTTTCATAGTTTAGACGAATCGAATACAGCACTTAAATATTGGGAAAGAAAATTATGTTATCTAGTTACGTTTCTTCTTCAATCCGCCTAAACCAAGCATTGCCAGTAAGCCAGCTAAACCTAATCCAGCTACAGCCGCATCATTCTTAGTATTACCGGTTTGTGGTAATGCTTGCTTGTTGTTTTGACCGTTGTCACCATTACTGTTGTCAGTAACACTAGTGTTTACGGTCTTGTTGCCATTACCGTTGTCAGTAACATTAGTGTTTACGGTCTTGTCACCATTACCGTTGTCAGTAACATTAGTGTTTACGGTCTTGTTGCCATTACCGTTTTGGGTACCATTATTGATACCGTTGTTATTACCTGGGTTAGTATTGTGGTTACCATTATCACCTGGGTTAGTATTGTGGTTACCATTATCACCAGGGTTAGTGTTATGGTTGCCGTCATCGCCAGGGTTGGTATTGTTACCATTGTTGTCAGAGTTCTTGTAAGTTACTTCTACAGTTACGTCAGCTGTATCAGCAGTTACGTTTTCTTCAGCAACTTCCTTAGCCGCATTACCATCAACATATGAGATAAAGCCGTCGAGTTGTGGAACATTGAATTGACCCCAATCCTTAGTCGAACCAGTTGCTAATGTCCAGTTACCATAGGAAATAACCTCATCAGTAACTTCATCTATGGTCTTAGTCCGGTTGAAGTTAACCTGCTGTGTTGTAGTATCAACCATTCTATCTGGGTTGTTAACCTTGATTGTCCGAGTTACGGTCTTGAACATATCAGCATATACAGGATCGCTTGGATTTACACCTGGATCATTTGGCTTGATATCCTTAGTAGCGTGAACAAGATGAATAGTAATTGTATCGTTTGCTTTTGGCATCTTGACACTAGTTGGTAAGGTTTGACCTTCAGCAAGCTTGTAGCCTTCTGGGGTAGTAAGATTTACCTTTTGATCAGTACCAGGCTGACCAGTGACAGTAACATCATGGCCCTCAACTTGCTTCTTGTCAGTCTCATCGTAGAATGTGTACGTTACTGTAGTGTCTTCAGTTGGTGTTGGCGTATTGTTCTTATCGTAACCAACGTAAACAGTAGTACCGTCAACTGGGTTGCCATCCTTATCTAATGCAGAAGCAGATGGAACAGCAGAAGCATTTACCTTTTGACCGTCATTGCCAATCTTGTAGTAAGAAGTGTAACCATCAACTGGTGTAATGCTTTCAGAAGCAAATTCGGTTGAGCCGCCTTGAGTAGTAAACTTGTCCGCACTCAACTTACCAGCTTCCCACTTACCATATTTAGCAGGATCGCCATTACCGTAGATAGTCATTGTCCGACCAAAGTCTAGACCCTGAGCCTCAGTTGTTTGTTGACCAGATACTGAAGTAGTCACAATATCACGGGTAACCGTCTTGAACATTTCCTTATATTCAGGTTTCGTTGGATCAACCTTGGTTGGATCAAGTGACTTATTAACGAAGACTTTAGCAGTTGCTGTGTTGCTTGAACCATCTTCATAGGTTACTGTTACTGGAATATCATATTCAGTAGCATCATCTGGAGCAGTAAATGTAATAGCACCAGAGGTCTTATCGATAGTTACAGTTACTGGGTTCTTACCATTCTTATCATTAATGGTCATCGTAGTTGTGCCATCATTAAATGCGTAAGTATGACCAGGAACATCTGTAACTGGTTTACTATCCTTAGTGAAGCTAGGAGAATCAGTATCTACAGAACTATTAGCCGCAACAGTTGTGTCGTTATAAGCTGGCATGTATTGATCAGCGTTATTCTTTACAACATTGATTGTTGCTGGAACGTCAAGGTAAGTACCATCATTGAAATTAATTCGTACAGTACCCTTTACACCGTCAGCAACTGTAGCAGTTGAAGGTTGACCATTTGGTGCCCATGCCATTGAGAAGGTCTTAGTAGTATCCGTACCTGGAGTGTAAGCAGCCTCTTGTGGTGTGCTTGGATCAACATTCGTACCGTTCCAGCCATTAGCACCAAGATCAGTTACGTCGATCAATTGACGGTATTGAGCTTGACTCAAGTTAGAAATGTCTTGGTTTTGATTGAAGGTTAGTGTCTGATTAGTAGTGGCACCCCAGAAATTGAAGAAGACGGTTTTATAAGTACTGAAGTTGGTAGACAGATTAAGCTTTTTAGTAACCGAAGGATCAGTAATCGTATAGTTCATCCGGTACATTGCTTCTGGGTTGAAAACACCGTTGTTGTTCTGAGCTAAAACAGTACCAGTACCAGTACCAAATTTGGTGTTTGGAGCATAGCCCTTTCTCCATTCGTACTTGAATCCACTAGCGTCGAAGCTATCAGTAGGATCAGTAGTATTTACAAACTTCGTTCCGTCGGCATTTAACTTGTAAACAATGGTCGTCCTGTAGTTACCATTGCCACTGGTGTGATCCCAATCGTAATAGACGTTAATGGTGTTAATCCGACTATTGTTAACATCGATATTAGTATTATCATTAGTCGTTCTGTGCAGGTTAACTATAGGAGAACTAAAGGACGCCGAGATTTGAACAGTTTGATCATTAGTGTCAATTTTATCGTGGATTTTGACAGGAACATACCAGATAATACCTCTGCTGCCGTCTTGATAGCTAATATCTACCGGAACAAGGAAAGGACCAGTAGTGGCATCCTTTGCTACAGTTACGGTTAATTCACCAGTCTTTGAATCAACAGAGGTAGTGACACCCTTTGGAGCATCAAAAATTTTTTGTTTGTAAATAATTGTCCCATCTGGCATCGTATCAGCATTCGTAACCGTTGGCATTTGGGTCTTAGTAACTGAGGTATCAGTTGTTGGACGCTCAATATCCATCGGAACGTAGTTTACTTTGTACTTTTGATTATCCTTAGTAGCGTGAACAAGATGAATAGTAATTGTCTCGTTTGCTTTTGGCATCGTGACACTAGTTGGTAAGGTTTGACCTTCAGCAAGCTTGTAGCCTTCTGGGGTAGTAAGATTTACCTTTTGATCAGTACCAGGCTGACCAGTGACAGTAACATCATGACCCTCAACTGGCGTCTTGTCAGTCTCATCGTAGAACGTGTACGTTACTGTAGTGTCTTCAACTGGAGTTACAGTAATTTGACCAGAATTAGAAATTGTCGTGCCATTGAAATCTTTAGAATAAGTAACAGTATAAGTTCCTGGCTTAGACAAATCATACTTTCCGTTATCATCTGGCTTAACGGCTTGACCATCTTTAGTGATAGTTACCGTAAAGTCTTTAGCAGTTAGTTGTGCTGCAGTATTATCCATTCTAACTGCGCTATCGGTCTTTTGATCCCAGTAGCGATAATTAGTTGGATCAGCAACTTTATTAACCATAGTAGATGGATCCCAAGCAGTTGGTGCCGTCTTAGTTGTATAAGTTTCATCTTGATTAAGCAAAATTACCGGTACAACTTCAAAATAAGGATGTCCCTTAGTTTCACCTTGTACTGGATTACCATTTTTATCAACCACTTTTGAACCAGTTTTACTTAACTGATACATGTAATATGGCGCTGGCTTGCCATTACGAAAAGCTACAGTGAATCCATGTTTAGTTAGAGACTTTTGATAATTATCAAGAAGTAAAAACGTATAGGTATAGCTGTTATAGACAGTATTCAAGTTAGTTGGCTTGCTGGCCTTATATACACCAGTACGCCCATCCCAGAAACCATCCATGAAGTCATTATCAAGATACACAGAAGGATCCAAATCAAATGGGCCTGGATTATCTGGGTAGTCATGAGTATAATTGTTATTTCCTACATTAACTTCTGGATAAATCTTGTCTTCTGTATATAATGGCGCATAAGTTGAAGATCTGACAACCAAATAACCAGTCTGTTGTCCATTTTCCCGAACACTAAATTCATTGTGATCCTCAATCTGGTCATTAGACTTCTTAGCAGTAGTGTTAAGGACAAACGGAATGACCAAATTGATTGCATCATTAGCTTTAACAGTTAAATTAACTGGCACGTCCCCTACCCGGCTCAAATCACCATCACTTGATTCAACCTTATTTAAAGCTCCAGTTACAGAACTAATATCATAAGTATTGCCTTGTTTGCTAGTAACTTTAACATCACTTATTCTCTTATCATCTGGAGTCAAACTAAATTCTTTTCCTGGCAGATACGGACTAAGGTAACCAGCCATTCTCAAAGTATAATTAATTGCCTGGTCTTGATCAGTATTGTTTTGATAGTAAAAATGAAACTCTAAACTATTTGGATCGTATGCACCAGCATCCTTATCTAATATGGAATTAAGCACGACTCCTGTAGGATTTCCTTTTTCTGCAGCATATGAACTAGCGTATTCCTTACCAGATGCATCCTTTGCAGTGAAGTAAAAGGTATACTGTCCAGTTTTAGATTGATTGTCGATTAGGTTTGAATTTGTACCTCGAGAGTTGTTATAAAAAGGTGTATCAACTACCTTTGTACCATCATAGCTAGGTACAATCTTAGATGGTGCAATTAGTGTTGTTGTATCAGCCTTGACTTTCGGAATCGGCAGGTTCATTTTTTCCGCCATACTCATCAGAATGTCAATGGTGTTGGCATTCTTAGCATCCTTAACTTCCTTTTGGAAGGCCGTAAGGACGGCCGGGGCAAACGGAGAATCCGTATGGAGGTTCGGCAACTTGGCCAGGGCATCCGCGGCGGCTGACTGGGCCGCGGCAAAGTTCTTGGTCCCCGCTTCCTTAATCGCGTTCAGAATCTGACTGGCCTTTTTTTGCGTCTGTTTGGTCGTGTTTTCGAATGCCGCCGCGTCGCCTTGCTTCCAGTCGTCCAGTTCGGTCGTTTGTTCAGCCAACAGTGCTTGGGCATCCGTAATTTGCTTTTGCAGGGCTGCCTTGTCCTCGTTGGAAAGGTTGGCGTAACTATTCAGCAGGAAGCCCGACCGGATCAGGGTGCCACGAGTCGACCATAGGTTATTCTTCGCCACCACCAGTGAGAGTCCATCCAGGGTTTTCTTCACAACCGCATTAACCTCAGCGTTGGTCTTGGCCGCATCAACGTCTTTGTTACCCTGTGCTTTAATTTGACTTATCTCTGTCTTCAGTTCCTGTCGCTTAATGACATCCTGGTGTTCGGAGTAGCTCTGAAGCACCCCCTCGAGTTGGAACAGGTCCTGTTCATCTTTGACGGCCTGAATTTGTGCTGGAGTAACTGTATCTAAGCGCTTGCCAATTTCGTTCAGGACCTGCTGTTTCACCTGCTCCAGCTGCTTCTGGTACTCCTCCTGCTTGAGGCTGTTGATCTGATTGACCACGTTATTTACATCGGATTGGGTGACGTGGTTCTCCGGGGTCCCTTCAAAGTTTTTCAGGCCGTCCAAGGCCGGGGTTGACATCCATTTGTTGACGGTGTCCTGGCCTTTCCCCGCTGTATCAGGTGTCTTAGCATCACCCGTTGTACCGCTCCCAGCTGGCTGAACTGGTTGGCTAGCAGCATTATCGCTTTGTCCTTCCGTAGAAGAAGCATTCGCATTCGTATTTGCTGCTGGATTACCAGATGTGGTTTGAGTGTTGGCTGAAGCACTCATTCCCATAAATGTGAAACCAATCAAAACCGAAGCAACTCCAATGGTTAATTTCTTAATCGTAAACCGTTGTTTCTTCGGTTCTTGTTGCCGAACTTGTTCTTTCCAATTATTCCTCGATAACATAATACACCCTCCTAATATTATTGATTCTACGCCCTCAATATAATACAACTCCTTGAATCTTTCAAACTTATTTTTCGTGGAAATCGTTTCTAACTGTTTCTAACTGTTTTCAACTGATAAACAAGTTGGTATATCTAAGTCTTCTAAATTTTACAATCTACCTTATCACGAAATACATCACCCATTTTTTCATAATTAACCTTAGTTAATGGCGGGTACAGCATTAAGATTAAGCCAATTGCAATCGGAATAGACGTAGTTCCCACTGACCAACTGTTGATCAACTTAGGCAAGGAAGGGAAAATAAATCCACTTAAAATTCCAAGTGACATAGCTAAAAACACCCATAGGGTCATGTAACGATCCATAAATGATAGGTTTTTCGACGTCTTCATATTAATCCCCTTCATATAGATAATTATCTATGTTTGCGGTAAAAATAAAAGGATTATCTTTTTTAATTAGCATCCTTACACATACAATTGTCAGTATTGGACAGCGTACGGGTTAAGCCGTTAATAATAAGTGCAGTCGTGTCTGGATTTAATGAATAGTAATGCCATTTTGACTTCTTACTTACGATGACCAATCCTTTATCCTCTAATACTTTCATATGATGAGAAAGCGTTGGTTGGGTAAAATCAAAGTGTTCAAGAATGTCGCAGGCACACATTTCACCACAGGAAAGCATTTCAAGAATTTTAAGCCGATTTGGTTCAGCAACTACCTTAAGCAAGTTAGCTAATTTTTGATAATCCATTTACGTTACCTCTTATATAGATGTGCATCTATATAATAGCCTATTATGTAATAGTTGTACATATTGCCATAAATAATGCTGTTTAAACAGGGGTGATTCAATAGAAATGGACCCTCTCGTCATCGCTTTATGCTTTTTATATAGACTGATGATTGTTTTCTTCAAACCATTTATTATGGATTCTCATGTATTTACATCTTTCCGGGTTCATAATGGCTTTATCAATTCTATATTGATTTTTTGTTACTTCAGATACAAATGACGATTGATCATTATCATTGAAAATTGGGTATCCATTTTGGTCAAAAGTCATTTTACACTTATCAAAGAATTGATCTGGATTCCCTGGTAATAGTAATAATGCATTATTTGGATCATATGCTGTATCGTTATCATAATTACGCAATGCT
>NZ_JACJKU010000042.1 GCF_016901675.1 Limosilactobacillus coleohominis | reverse complement strand
GTAATAACTATTAGAAAATAAAGCTAATATAAATGGATTATAAATAATTTGAATAATATGGGGTTCAAACATAAAACTTAACGATGCTATCAAAAGAACCGCTGACACAATATATGTTTTACGAACCGTTGACCTAATCGCAATAAAAGTTAAACAACAAATTACGATAAGGAATGCCACTAATCCCCACAATAAAATCATTCGGATGTATGAGGAATCAATGTAAAAATAGTGATTTTGAAGGCCGCCACTAGCAAACTTATGTCCTTCAGCACCCGCAAATGAATGTTCAATAATCGTTCTACCAAATAAATTTACCCGATACTTTTCAAACGCTTCATGACCTAATGACAATCTGTCTGAAAGCAAAGAGTTCACTTTATAAAGTAAATGGTTAGAGGGAGTATAAAAATATGAAAGAAAGATCATAACCGTTGCTGAAATTGGAGTAGCCATCCACCAAAATGAAGCAATTTTACTAGACAACGGTTTTCTAAAAAAAGCGCGCTGGGTGATTATCATTATCGGAATGACAATCAAAGTTGCAATAAAATCTAATTTTGTATCCGTTAGCCGCATACATACATAATCACCTAAAACAAACAAAAGATAATCACTAATATTCAGACGGCCAAATTTTAAATAACTATAGGCTAATACTAAATATAGATAGTGTGCTGCAATAACAGATGGGTAAAGCATCCCCAGAGAATATCTAGTGGGCCTTAATTCGGAATGATATATAAGATTGGGGATTATTCTAATTAAAGAAAAAGCCACCAATGTCCCCATCAAAATTACTGTTAAGTAAAAATACCAACGAACAATATCTCTAAAATTCACGTTTTTAGCACCAATCATAAATGGCGCAAGGACTAATAAATCAGGATAAGAAGCCTTCCGCCAAACTATTAATCCGATAATCATCGCAATCGAAATTATGAAAAGTTCTTTCTTTTGCCAATGATCTAAAACGTATATTTTAAATAACAGCAATGGTAATGATACATAAGATAATATTCTTAACCAATGATTGTCAATTGTCATTGAGAAAGTTGTTTCACTTAAAAACGTTGGCAAAAAGTAACATAAAAAGGCAACAAAATATATTTGACGACCATTAATGGGCTGATCCCAAAGTTTAACTAAAGAATTGCTCTTTTCCAACTTGCCAACTCCTTTCTAAAAAGGTTTGAATTAATTTCATTACTTATTAAAGACACAGTTCTTTTAGCAAACAAAAGTTACTAAAAGATTACTTACTAACATTAAGCATGCCCTGTAATTTTACGCTTGATAAAATTGCCACCTTTAATTAACCAATTGGTATGTTCCATGAAGACATACTTGGCTTCATAAGTTGAATATTGTGGATTTTGATCTAGCCAAACGTCTAATAGCAATTCACTTAAAAAACCATAAACTCGCTGTTCATAGACGGAATAGGTAGAAATATCAGTTTGCTGTTCGACTTTAGCAAGCACGTCAAACATCCACGTACAATACTCATCTAACGGCTGTCTCTTCATAATAAACATGTTAAACATATGTGCCCATGTTCGCTTCATCACTTTTTTAAAGGAACCATAGTATTCTGGATAATCTTCCTTAATGACTTTTTCCATTACTTCAAACGGTTCATGATGGTGAGCATGCAAATAATGTGACTCATTTGTTTCAATATAATACCGCCGTTTTTCAGGCAAAATAATGTCGTATTTACTTAAAAGCTGTTCAACTTGCTGTGTGCTCAGAACACTTGCCAAATCTTTCTGATGATTTAGGCTTAAATAACGGCGATAGTGAACCAATCCCATCGCATCCAAATCAGTTAGGTTCTTCCATCCCCAATAAATAGCTGTTAATTCGTTGTAAGTTGAGTTTTTGATAGAAATATTGTCGCCTGTATTATCACCTTGAAAAGTCTTATTGACATCAGGATGTAATTCTTTACCAACAAAAACCGGCAGATAAAGTTTATCCGTCGGCATCTGATAATTTTTATGCGCTGCTACTAATACTTTAACGTCCATTGTTCTCCCTTAATAAGCACCATTCGGTTTTATCATAATTAAAACAGTTTTTAACATAATTTTTAAGTCTAGCCAGATTGATCGATGTTTAATATATGTCAGATCTAGCTGTACCATTGTATCAAAGTCAACGTCATTCCTGCCACCTACTTGCCACAAGCCGGTCGCTCCTGGAGTAACCATTAAACGTTGCTTATCATATTTTGAATATTTAGCAACTTCGCTTGGTAGTGGTGGACGAGGACCTACAATGCTCATATCCCCCTTAATGACGTTCACAAGTTGTGGGAGTTCATCCAAACTATATTTTCGGATTACTCTCCCAACCCTAGTTACACGAGGATCATTTTTCATCTTAAACATTGCTCCGTTGATCTCATTTTTAAAACGAAGCTGTTCTAACAATTCATCAGCATTTGAAACCATCGATCTAAATTTAAAAATTTCAAATAGTTTACCATCTTTGCCAACCCGTTCCTGTTTATAGAAGACTGGCCCATGGGGATCATCAATTTTTATACAGATACCGATAATCAAAAGTATAGGACTAATGACCACTAATGCGATGGTAGACATAATAATGCCAAATAATCTTTTAGTAATTCGATACCCGTATTGATGATTTAATTTATTTTCATCAATAATTATTTTCTTATTCATGGTATTTTCTCTCAATTAAATAAACATACTTAATACATAATACCAGTTATTCTTAAAATGAAAAGCAATTTAGCAAAACTTATAGATTAAATAAAAATACCTTCCATTCATTTTCTGAACAGAAAGCATTAACATCTCTTTTAGATACTAATCAAATTTAACTGGACTAAACCAGTAATCAACATAATTCCCTTCACCAGTTGGTTTGTCACTATACCGAGATATAATTTGTAGCTTGTGACCTGTAAATTGACCCGGAACTTCAAACGAAGTACTAAAGCCTGATTTTTCAGAGTCATAAACACCTGGGTAAGCCTTTTGAACATCCGGACGTTCTACAGAAGCAATTACCTTCCGTATAATTTCGCGACCTAATGTGGCATCATAAAGGATAATGAAGTGATATGGTTTCCCAGCACTTTGATCAGTTGCATGCCAACCAGAAACCTTCAATGTGTTCCCGTTAGCAGTAAAACTATCTAAGTTCCCATCATTTTCTGTAAATGTTTTAGGACTAAACCAGATGTCCGTCTTGTTGCCTTCACCATTAGATTGATCACTGTAACGAGAAATAATTTGTATTTCATCACCTGCATATGCCGGATCAAAATCAGTAGTGATATCAAAGCCAGATTTACCTGAATTAGCAATGTTTGGATAAGCCTTTTGAACATCACTCCGGTTAACTGATGGAACTAAGATTCGCTTGATTTCCTTGCCCTTAGTCTTGTCATAAATAATAATAAAGTGATTTTTTTGGTTAACACTAGCATCAGAAGCCTGCCAACCAGAGATATGCAGTTTATTATTTTTAATTTCAAAGGAATCTAAATTACCATTATTAGTATTAAACGTCTTTGGTGCAAACCAATAATCTGTCTTATTTCCTTCCCCATCCAGTTGATCACTGTAACGAGAAATAATTTGGATTTGATCGTTTACTGGTAAATTATTAAGTTTGATATTTAAATTAAATCCTGAATTACCAGCACCATAAATACCATATGCATTAGCTACATCGCTTCGACTGGTAGTATCAACTTTATACCGGCCGATTTCTTGGCCCTTTGTTGCATCATAAACAATAATGAAGTGATATGGTTCATCAATTGAATTATTTGTAGCATGCCAACCAGAAACCTTTAATGTATTAGTGGCAGCATTAATATCAAAATTATCTAAAAATGCAACATTGCTATTTAAATCTACCGGATTGAAATAAATATCTTGACCTCCATCTGGTTCACCATTTGTTTTATATGTGTATCGAGACACAACTTGAATCTGATGGCCAGTTAAATTACTGGAGTATGGGATTTTAATATCAAATCCACCCCATCCCGCAATTTTAAGGTTTGAATATACATTTTGAACATCAGGGCGGTAGTTACCAGCAACTTCGGACCGGTATAGTTCCTGCTTAGTATTAGCATCAATGATAATGATAAAGTGCTTCATTGAAGAATTATAATCATTTGAAGCATGCCAACCAGCTAAATGAAGCTGATCAACATGAACTGAAACATCATCTAAATTACCAGTGTTTGTGACACCCTGAATAGCCTGACGATCCCATTCGGTTAAATTATAACGCTGAATAACAGAATTCAGTGTGGTGGTATAACTAGGGTCAGTTGCATAACCATCCTGCCGAATCAAGCTAGTAACAGTTCGATAATCCTTTTGCCATAAAAGGTTATGGTAACGACTATTGACAGCTAAGAAGCGTCCGTGGTCGTCTACACTTTGAGAATTATTATCATAACGACGGAAAGCTGCATTTACATAGACACTTCGTCCACCATAGACTTCCCGAGTCATCATGTTAATAGACTGACCATTATAACTTCCCTTAATGCCAAATAAATTATGACCTTCAGTACTTAAAGCTGATTGACCCCAACCACTTTCAATGATAGCTTGAGCAGCCGTAACTGACGGTAAAACTCCATAATTTTTCCATCCAGAAAGTGCCCCATCATGGATACTTGCTAAGAAATTAATCTGGGACTGGGATAATCCACTAGTATTAAGACCTTCAGTACCAGAATACTGACCTGATGCATTTTGAGGGCCAGCAGACGTATTGTAATTATTAGGAGAAATAATTGCTTGAACTTCAGAAGGTACTTTTGCATTAGCAGATTTCACAGCATTCTGATCTAAGTCAACTGCTCCCTTTGTAGGGTCAGTATTAGTAACCTGTGCCACCTTTGATTCATCAAATTGTTCCGTAGCAGTGGTAGAAATACTGTTACTTTGAATCATCAAAGTGTTATTATTTTGCTCGTTATTATCATTATTATTTGAGTTTCCATTATTACCATTACTGTTTCCAGCACTAGCACTTATGGTCGTTTGATTTTGTGTAGTATCAGTCGTCGTATCCGCATGTGCTTGTCCATGAAACATGAAAAGCGAAGCACTAAAAGTAAAAATTACTGGTAAGATAACCTTAATTGATTTACTTTTTTTATTTTGATTTACCATTACTTGGAAAATACTCCTTTTTTGCTATACAAAATTTAATCATTTATTCAATAATTATTTAGTTCTTACGTACAAAATGTATCATAACACTTCGTTATTACATTCTCTTTACAAACAGATGTTATCTCAAATTCAATAACATCACTTTCATTTATATCTCTAATCGCCTTAAAAATAAAGCAATTTATCAATCATTAACGTTATGTTCCGTAATCCAATCATCAATATCATCTAGGTCAAATCCCTTGCGATACAAGTTTTGTTTGATCTTCATTTGGCGTTCATATCCCTGATATTGGCGATATTTTTTAACTGCTTTTTCCGCCTGCAAATTTAATAATTCATTTTGTTGTGTCAGGTCTTCAGCTGGTTCTACTTCGTCTTTCACCATGTTAAAAATGTCAGCCTGGTACCCATTTGTGATTAATCCTTGCCGTACTTTTTCTTCCCGCCGGCGCGTTGGTTGTGCATGATATCGTCTAAATAGTTTCTGCGCTAGCTTAGTGGCATTCTCAATTTGCCGTTCTTCTGTAAATTGTTGTAAAGAATCATCAATATCAAGCTCGCCCACGCCCTTGAAGCGTAGTTTTTGTCGAATCACGCCTGGGCCCTTTAATTCTGTCCGCATCACCGTCCGCACATAACTAGCAGCATAGTTATGATCATCTAATAATCGTTCGTAACGTAACTTCTTTAAAACTGGTTCAATATATTCCTCAGGGATATGCAGGTCGTGCATTTTTTGAACCACTTCTTGTTCAGTACGTAATTGATGGGACAAATAATCCAACATCCGCCCATACGCCTTCGCTATTTGGTCATCAGTCGTAATCTCAGCAATTTGAGCCGCATCTAATTCCATGCCTTTCATTAACCGGAATTTTATCAGCACACTCTCCGCTACTGGAAAAGCAAATTGCCCATCCATATAGACGTTATAGCGCCCCTGATGCTTTTGTGCTTCAATTTTGGTAATCTTTTTTGACATTTTTTAAATTTCTCCGTGTACTTTTCCGTTCTCATTTCGTTATTAGTATATGTAAGACGTGATCACACTTACTAAATAACATTGAGGAGTTTGAATAATGCAACATCAATTTAAGTCTAACAAGTTACAAGTCAAGGTTACGAGCACCACTCATCCAGATGGGATCATCCGGACGTTTAACAACGTTTGCGCTAACCCAACAGATGATCAAATTACTACCTTTATTGACGCTGTAATGACTTTAACAGGTGAAACTGTTCAAAGTATTACACTCACTAACTCTCAACTCATCGCGCAGGACTAGGAGGTAACCATTTATGAAAACTTTAAACTTATCATTCAAAGGTAGCTTAGGCAAAGGACATGTGCTAAAAATCAACTACGCTAATGATCAATTAGACGAAAGTACTGTCCGCGCAGCCATGCAAAAGATTGTCGACAGTAAGTTATTCGGCAAAGATGACGATGTGCTATACATTCGTCCAGCATCCGCTAAGTACGTTACTACTACTGATGAAATTATCTTTAAAGAGGCTCAACCACAAGCATAGCTCATAACATCGAAGGCCAGGCATTGCCTGGCCTTTTTTTATTTATCCTGTTTTCTTGTATCACGAATCCATTGAATTAAGTGCCGGCGTTCTCTAATTTCTCCTTCATGTTCTTCTTGCAATGTAGCATTGATCGTTGCCCCAATCATGACCAGCATTCCAGAAAAATCTAACCAGATCATCATAGCAATGAAAGCCCCGATGGTACGATACGATGTAATTCGCCTGTTAAGCAGTTGTGCATACATCGAAAATACTCGTGACAAGCCCATCCAGAGAAGGGCTACAATGATGGCTCCCACGACCACATACCGCAGTCTAACCCGCGCATTGGGGACAAAATAATATAGCAGGGTAAGCGCAATAAATAAGCTCAGGAAGGTTACTGGCCACTTTAACTGGGCAAACGTTCGAATATATGAAACGTTAAAATGAAAGATAGGCTGCAGTTTTTGCAGAATATCTTCACCTAGCCCATAGGTCAAGGCCAACAAGAACAAGATTAGAATCACTACCAACATCCAAATAAAAGAAACGGTCCGGTTGATAATGGGATTCTGGTTTTCTGCCACCCCATAGGCA
This sequence comes from Limosilactobacillus coleohominis, assembly GCF_016901675.1. Classification (GTDB taxonomy): domain Bacteria; phylum Bacillota; class Bacilli; order Lactobacillales; family Lactobacillaceae; genus Limosilactobacillus; species Limosilactobacillus intestinavium. Next base: position 7,636 of record NZ_JACJKU010000042.1, on the reverse strand, counting down.
TGGTTAACACTCCGTTGAAACGCCGCAATTCCTTGACTAGTAGACCAGAGTGCAATAATTGCTCCAGTGGTTAACATTCCACCACTACCGTTACTTAAAAAATCATAAACGATCGGTTTGATAAATGAAAACACAGAGGATGGTACCGCCGTCTGCAGATAGCTCAGGACCGTATCAGCATTAACCCCCACCATTGGCAACAAGTTACCCACCACTAGGATGGCAGGAAAAATAGACAATAAAGTATAGTATGCTAAAACGGCAGCCGATGCGGATATTTGCGCCATTTGAAAATGGTGTAAAAAGACTGCCATAAATTGTCTTAACTTACTCGATTGCCGTTCCATACTTTGCCTTCCAAATCATGACCACCCGTAAAACGGGTGGTTTGCACAGCGGCTATAAGCCGCAAAAACTAGCCAGCGTCTCAAGGCGCTGGCTTTTCTCTTTCGTTCAAGCCAAAATGCTCTGACTACTTTGCGCCCACTTTCAGTGGTATTCGTATTACTTTACTTACCCTTAAAAGGGTCAGAGTATTCTACTGTGGTCAATTTATCTATGGCTTGATCATGCTTTTCTTGATCGCGAATATACTTGCGAATCGTAGATTCGTTTAGTCCAACCGTACTGACATAATAACCTTCAGCCCAAAAATGACGATTGCCAAATCTGTACTTTAAATTTGCATGATGATCAAACATCATTAATGCACTCTTACCTTTTAAGTAACCCATAAATTGAGCAACACTTAACTTAGGTGGAATACTTACTAACAAATGTACATGATCAGGCATTAAATGTCCTTCTATAATCTCTACGCCTTTATATTTACATAGTAGTTTCAAGTAATCTTTTAAATCTCGACGATATTGATTGTAAATTACTTTCCGTCTATACTTTGGTATGAATACAATATGGTATTTACATAACCACTTTGTATGCGCAAGGCTATTTAATTTATTAGCCATTTTTTGTTTACCTCTTTTCCCTTCTTGATTTTGGCTTGAACACCTACATCTTAAGGCAAAAGAGCTATTTATTTATATAATTTTGCCCACCCGCATAGCGGGTGGTTTTTTGTTTCGTACGTGCGCATTGCTTACGTACTCAACTAGGTCTAAAGACATTAATAATTAAAGATGCGTCCATTTTAACATGAACGCATCTTTTTTGTGAATTACTTTAGAACGTCTTACTCACTCTTTTGAAAAAAAGAACTTTCTAAATAATGTTTACCTGATGTCATATCGTATTGAACCAATAAATAATCTTTCCATAATTGTTTTTGCTTTTTAGTAAGATGCTTAGATGAAACTATCTCACCTTTTTCATTTACAAATTGTGGTGATGAATGATATTCATTTGCGGTTGAAGTGTTTGTTTTTAGTGAAACAGCTGGTAATTTTCTGTGCACCATTGTTAATAAAGCAATATATGGTGTCACTTTTGAGTTTGTTTGTTGCGCAACCATCGATATAAAATCATTAGGTCCAACAACATTATCTGAATCAATCTTCTGCTTGGCACCATTTCGACGGGCTGCAGGATTAGAATAAATAAAATAGTCCGTTTCATGCAATTTAAGGCCATATTTATTCATATCATTTGCATAAATTCCTGGTAAATGATCACCATAGAAAACGATTGTAATTGGTTGCGGCATTTTATTAATTTTATGAATAAATTCTTTCAATGCTAAATCTGTATAATGTAGTCCCATTGCATATTGGGCAACTGTTTCCGGATCTGTTGATGCTTTCTTAATAAATGCCTGGTATTTGTTAGCACCATTGTAAAAGTGTTCCGTATAAGGAAAGTGGTTCTGCATTGTTACTAAGCTAATAAATTGTGTCCTTGTATATGAATTTAACTTATCAATAGTATTAGCATAGGAAGTATAGTCTGATAAATAAGGACTTCGATCAATCTTCTTTTGATGGCGAATTTTATATTTACTACCTAAATGAATGAACTTGTCAAAACCAAATTTCTTATAAACAGTCGTTCTACTATAAAAAGTACCAACATATGGGTGAATCACTGATGATTCATGGAATAATTGATTAAATGACCATGGATGATTGCTGAATGGTACCAATTGGGTAAATGGAGTAACCAGCGTTGGCGAAAAATTGGCTAGTACCAATCCAGTTAAGGACATATATTCCATATTAGCCGTTCCTCCACCATACCCCGAGCTAATCATTAAACCACTGGTTGTCGACTTTTTCATAGACTTTACAAATGGCATTGGATCAGCTTTTAGTTTAATTCCAGGAACCCGTTCTGGATTAGAATAACTCTCACTTAAATTCAAAATGATAGTTTGCTTGTTTAAATCATTTGATCGTGCCTTATTAATAGAACGTGCAGACAACCGATAACGTTCCATAATTTTTTCCATTGTAAATCTTGAATAATCACTTGGCTTATCCATTACCTTTATATCAACATTATTCATAAATTGAATTAATGGACCATTTAACCGTGACCCGCTTAATTGGTTATAAGGCATTGGTTGATCATTCATTCCCGCCATAAAGGATTGGATTGGTGTTCCCTCATGGTTCCAAAACAAACAACTACCATAAATTAAAATTGCTACTCCGATATATACTAATCTGCTTAACAAACTTAATTGTCTGAAAACATATTTATGATTTAAGAAAATAATCACAATACATAAACATATAATCACAACCAACGATGATAATAGTATTACCGGATTAACCATTTTAATCAAACTTGAATAAGCTTGATACATTACAACTTCTGACGGAAGAATAGGTTCATTACGCGCGTTGATTTTAATTATATTAGATATAATCCAAACAATATAAAAGATTAAAGTAATCCCAATCCCCCACCAAAAACGATTGGTTAACGCCTGGAAAAATTTAAACATTATCCAAACTAAAAGCGTAGTTAATAATATTAAAGATTGCCGATTAAAAAAGGTAAAAATGAAAACATTATAAGTTCGATCTACATTCGGAGTTATATGTAGACTGTTATTCATTACCAAAAATGAACAAATGGAAACAATATAAATAACTACCAGCGCAACAAGGTCGTAACTATATTTTTGCCAAATTATTTTTAGCCCTTTTATCAAACCACCAGGGTGCTGCAAAGATTCAACGTTATAGGAATATCGTTTATATACATTAGTTTCTGCAACACGATGTATAAGCTTTGCAAAATAAAAGCTTATCACTAATAACAAAATAACTGACAAAGCCATAAACGAATATCTAAATAATCCACTCTTAAAATGACCATTTAATACCGCAATAAAATTGTTAACCATCGTTGGATAGGTACCAAATATCATAAATAATAAAATAAAATAATACTTAACAATATCAAATTTTTGCCTAATTAACGTAAAAATACCGACCGCAATCAAAACCGTGAGTATATTAGAAGGATTAGAAAAACGACTTGCGCTCCTAAAACCATCATTATAAGATAATGAAATTTTGGGCATAATCCCAGCCAAAATAATATTTGCTAAAAATAATAAACCGATTTTAACTTTAGACCTCTTCATTCTCGTTGAAAATTTAAAATCAAAAAGGAATCCTCCTAAAACCATCAAGAATAATGATAATGAAAGGTTATAGGTGTTTGTACCCCCCCCAGATATCAATATTAAATAAGGAACTGGCACCTAGTCCCAAAATAATGGTCAATGCCAATTGATACCGATCATGTTGTTGTAATTTAGTTATTGATGGCAAAAAATATCTGCCAAGAATCACTGCCATAACTAGTGGAACAATATTTCGTGTTAAAGGAAAGAACGTATTGATCAAATCTGCAAATGAAAATTGTTGTTTCCACAATAAATTAATTATTGTTTCTACTCCCCCTATAGCAATCACTAAAAGCCAGCTGTTTATTACTACAACAAACTGGCTCCTTTGTTGAGCAAAGTTTTGTCCCATTTTTAATAATACGAAGGTTGTCACCACATTTAATAGAACATGGACAATTTGTATTACCGTCATTTTTGAATCGTTTGCTGCATAATATAAAAAAGGTAATTGAGGATTCCATAGCCAACTATTAAGAATCATTAACCCTAAGCTAAAGTTAAGGATTAATAATGAAACTTTCTTTGAATTCATAACTTGATTTCTCCATTAAAAAAACTCCACGTTCGGGAATTACCTCAAGGCAACCCCTTTTATGTGGAGGTATGATCTATATACATATTACCGCTAGCTATATTGTTAAACAAGATTGCTATCAAAATAAAAACTATAATTTTTATTTCTCTTCGTACTGATTAGCAACCTTCAGTGCAATGTCTGAATAATGCTTCAGATCCCTTGCATATTCATCATCATACATATACTTAGCATCCGCTTCTGGATCCTGGGAAGTCAAAATCTTTGGCCCATCATCAGTAATGACCAAAGTATGTTCATATTGGCAAGACCAACCACCATCCGCGGTTTTGGCCAACCAACCATTAGGATCACTAGTATCAGCTTCCCAAGTACCGGTATTAATCATTGGTTCTACCGTAATGGTCATTCCCTTGCGCAGACGAATCCCTTGGCCGTGTTCACCATAATGTGGCACCATTGGATCTTCGTGCATGGTTGGTTGAATCCCATGACCAACGAATTCCCGTACGTCACCATAACCATTCTCATCTTCCGTGTAATGTTGAATAACCGCACCAATGTCACCGATCCGGTTACCAGGGACACATTGGTCAATGCCCATATACAAAGCCTTTTTAGTGACATCCATTAACTTCTTGATTTCTGGTTTAACTTCGCCAACCGCATAGGACCAGCATGAATCGGAAAATGCCCCATCCACACTCACAACGGTATCAATCTTTACTAAGTCACCGTCTTTTAAAATTAACTTCTTCCGCGGAAAGCCGTGACAAATTTCGTCATTGACACTGACACAGGTCGCATACTTGTACCCTTCAAAACCAATTTGTTCTGCTTTAGCACCAGCTGCTTTAAAGTACTTCCGCGCAAATTCTTCAATGACCCATGAGGAAATTCCTGGACGCACAATCTTTTGTAAGCCGATATGCAAACCTGCTAAAGCAGCACCAGCAACTTCCATCGCACGGATTTCCCGTGGTGATTTAAGACTAATCATTCATATTACCCCTTATTTAAAATCTCACTAATATAGTATATCACTATCCGCAACCCACCGCTTTTGTGATATACTAGCCTGTGCATTTAACTGGAACGGAGGAATTATCATGAAAGCAGTTGTTGTTTTTGCCACCATCACTGGTAATAACGAGGATGTGGCTGACATTGTGACTGATGCTTTAGAAGATCACGGTGTTGAAGTAGAAGAAAATGAAATGACGATGGCAGACGTTGCTGATTTTGCCGACGCTGATATTTGTGTCGTTTGTCCATATACATACGACGAAGGGGCTTTGCCAGACGAAGGATTAGATTTCTTTGATGACCTTCAAGAAGCAGATTTAAAGGGTAAAGTCTATGGTGTCGCTGGTTCTGGCGATACTGCCTATGCCGATGACTTCTGCGTTGCCGTCGACAAGTTTGGTGAAGCTTTCGCCAAAGCTGGCGCTACCAAGGGAGCTGACAATGTTCACATTAATTTAGCTCCAGATGAAGATGACATTAAAACTCTTGATCAATTTGTCGCTGATTTAGTTAAGAAAGCTCAGTAGGTAATTGCTAATGATAAAACAGCTATGGGATAAATATAAACAGGTTGTTGCCTACCTTTTCTGGGGTGTCATCACAACCGTTGTCAACATTGCTTCCTATCAATGGTTAAGTACCGGTCTGCACTGGAATTACGAAGTAGCAACCGTAATCGCCTGGTTTGTATCAGTACTGGTCGCTTTCTTCACTAATAAGGTCTGGGTCTTTGGCTCACCTTACACTACGTGGAAAGCCTTTTGGATTGAAATTGTAGAATTCTTCTTTTACCGTGGTGTGACCCTATTAATGGATATGGCATTCATGTGGTTAGCGTTAAGTGTTCTAGGAATGCGGTCGCCAATCCAACAATTAATCGCGAAAACTTTAGATAACGTGGTGGTCGTTGTCGCTAATTACATTTTCTCAAAATGGCTAATTTTCAAAAGCAATGATAAGGTTAAGTAGTATTAACTACACAAGCCCCGTTGTGTTCCATTCGAACACAGCGGGGCTTTTTTTGTTATTTACGGTTAAAATTGAGGTCCCAAGCGGCAATCTTGGTATAACCATAGATTTGTCTTCAGAATTCACGTTTAATAATGTCCACAATTTTATCCGCTGCATGACCATCTCCAAAGATCTGTCCACCAGACGTCATTTGATTATAGTATTTCTTATCATTAAGCAATGAGAACACGGCCTGTTGAATACTCGTTGGGTCGGTACCAACTACCTTAGCCGTTCCAGCTTGGATGGCTTCCTGCCGTTCCGTATTTTTACGCAATAACAGTACCGGCTTATGAAAGACAGAGGCCTCTTCAACAGTTCCGGCTGAATCCGTCAGAATGAATTTGCTGCGGGCAGCGGTGTTCAAAAAGTCGCCTAAATCCATCAATGGCAATACATGAATGCGATCACGGTTAGATAGAATCTCGGTTGCAATCCCAAAAGCGGCTGAATCAGTTGCTACCGGACAAATCAGTTCTAAGTTTGGGTTCGTCTCAATCACATCACGCATCGTTCGGAAAACCCGCTCCATAGGTAAACCAGTGTTTTCTACCCGTCCCATCGTCAGCAATGCAAACTCATGGTTTTCTGGAATTGTATCCAGCAGCTTGCTTTGATAATTAGGATCGTAGTATTGCGTAACCGTATCAACAATGGTATTTCCAGTCACAAAAATGCGCTCTGGAGCTATGCTTTCATTGATCAAGTTTTCCCGTGCTTGCTCGGTTGGTGCAAAAAAGACATCACTTAGCGTGTCCGTTAAGTGACGCTGCATTTCATCAGGAAATGGATTCAGCTTATCATAAGTTCGCAGTCCCGCTTCAACGTGGGCGACAGGAATTTGATTATAAAACGCGGCTAAACTAGCTGAAAGCGTGGTAATCGTATCACCCAACACCATCAACATATCTGGTTGAGCGGCACTAATCACCGTTTGAACATTGTGCAATAGTTGGCTCAATTGCTCAATCATACCAATTTCCGCACTTGATTTGACATTTAGATCGAAGTCGGATTCAATGCCAAGAAAACTCATTGCTTGGTGAAGCTGTTGATACTGTTTTGAAGCAACGACAATCACTGGCTCAAACGTATCTGGATCTTGCTTCATCAACTTAATGATGGGGGCCATTTTGATCACTTCGGCTCGGGTCCCAAACAAGGTCATAATCCGCAGTTGTCCCATAATGTCGTCGCTCCTTTCTTAAGAAAAATTTCATAATTAATTGTACCGCAATTTATTTCACAAAACTACTGTCCAAAATTGAGAAAAAGATGATGATTCTATGAACTTATTGTTAATTTGAAACACAACCAAAAACGACCATTAGCAGATTGCTAATGGTCGCTTTTGTATTGGCTCTACATCATTTAGTGTTGGTTTAACAAAATCGTGAAATTTTCGCTAAATTGGTATAGTTTTACGAGTTACATACTTTTAGGGTATGTGACTCTTTTATTTT
>NZ_JACJKU010000041.1 GCF_016901675.1 Limosilactobacillus coleohominis | reverse complement strand
CCTTTCATATAGGTTTGGTTCACTTAATATGATACCTGATGTCACGCCGAATGGCGTTTTTTTATTTACCACCAACTGGGTGGCTAACTTCATTCTATAATCCACCATTTTATTATGGATAAAGGTTTGCGAACTATTTTGGCTGTTGGTGTTGCTAGAGTGTCTATGGCTGCAACTACGGTTGTAGAGAATTGCAATCTTCTAAGTCAAAATAACGTTATTGTTGCTCAGGCTTCAAAACGATCAAGGATTAACAAAGCTGTTTCAATTATGCAGGATAATTACGATGATAAAGCAAAGGTTTACTATGACAAAGAGAACGATGTTATAGCAATTAAACCAACTGATGAAGACTTTGAGGAAGCAGTTCTTGCTGTTATGAACGGAGAAGCCTCAAAATCCGATTGGAAGGACCTAACAGATTCTATTGATGACTTATCCGAGACAATTCATGACAAATTACACATAAAAACACCAGTAGCAATTGTTAATCCTGAAAATCCTGATAAGGTTTTATACGCTTCTTATGATGGAAGCTCCATGTATGATGTGATGGATGATAATAACTAACTACTCAAAAAAATTATCTCAGAACATTAAAATCTTTCTCAACGCGATTGACATTAAAGGATAGTTTAGTTATTAGGAGTTTTTATGAATAATAAAGGTTGTTTGCCAACAGTCATCGGTAGCCTGATTATTGTTGCCATTATCATTTGGCTATTTAAGATTCTTGTTATTTTGGGAATTATCGGTTCAATTATTACGGCTGTATATTTCGGTTATTTTGCATATAAGCAACCTAATAACCGCAAAAGATTGCTTAAGAGACGGGTATTGCCCGCGCTTATAGTTACAATTATCTGTGGAGGTATTATCGGTATATCCAGTAACAGCCATACTTCAAGTTTATCTAATTCAGCTAGTTCTTCTTCAAAGGCTTCTAGCGATGATTCACGAGAAAATTCTAGTTCATCTGATGATGTAACTGATGAAAGTTCAAATAGTGATTACGACGACAATAGCGATGATAATGATTCAGATAGTTATTCAGATAATAACGACTCAAATAATTCAGAATCAGATGTAGACACTAATAGAAACGGGAATTCAGTAAATAATCAAGGCGACATGACAACTGATTCGAAAGGTTTGATTGTTGGTAATTCTAAAACATTGATTTACCACACCCCTGACCAACATGGGTATCGAATGAATTCAGCAAATGCTGTTTACTTTAATTCAGAATCAGAAGCACAGGCTGCTGGTTATAGAAAAGCATTAAGATAGCAGGTGGTAAAAATGTTTAAATTGGTATTTTGGGTATGTGTACTTACATTAATCGTAGCAGCGTTTACAACTTTTTTGCCTTATATTTTAGTAATAATTGGTGCTATTACTATTTATTATGCTGGGCATCAAGCAATCAATTACATTAAACACAGGAGATAAAATGAAAAAATTATTACTATTACTTGCTTTCATTGCCTTGCTTTTAGTTCCTACAACTGGCTTAGCTAATGAAAGTTCACAGACCTCTAATCAACTAGAACAATCATTAAATGATTTTGCAAAGAATGACAAAGAAGCTGATTTTGATTCTGCAACAGTCAAGGGTAAAACCATTACCTTAAAAGTTGCTGCTGATTATATCGAAGCACCTGTAAAGAATGGTGGTCGGCGTTCATTCTTACATCATCTTTATAAACAAGTTCAAAAAATTCAAAAGAAAAATAATACGAAGTATTCAATTGTTATAAAAGATGATTGGACTGGAAAGTTTGCAAAAATGGATTATAAAGGCAAAGGTTGGTACACCTTATACAGCCACACTTCAGATCACAAAACAGAGAAGTGTAATTTTGCAACTTTAGAAGATGGCGATATGTAGTTTCGTTTGCTTGAATCATTGTATTAAGTCATGGGAGGATAACATGAAAAAATTCAGTTTACTGTGCATTACTGCACTTACGTGTATGTCATTAGCTGCTTGCGGCAGTTCTTCATCACACAAGTCGTCTGCATCAAGTCACTCGTCTAGTAAGGTTGTCAAAAAGCATCACAAGAAACAAAACAAAAAGAAGCAAAGCTCAAGCAGCTCTACTTCTTCAAACACTAATAGTAATCAAAATGCTCAACAAACTCAGCAATCTAATAGTTCCAATGGACGACCGCTAACTCAAGGAGAAATTAATCGACAACGCGGTTATGACCCCAATGGTAACCCACTGTTACCTGGCCAAGATCATGCTGCAGGCTCAAACCCAGACGGTACACCCGATGCGTGGGTACAAGGCCAAATTGATTGGGCTAAGCGAAACGGCTACCTAAACCCTGATGGATCAGAAACTGACAAAGGACGAGCTGCTGATGAATGGGTTGAAGAAAATGCCCACTAGTATGAGGATATTACAACTTGATTTGACATGAAACTTTTAAATCATAATGCTCTGCTATACTTTTTGATTTCTTATTTTAAAAAATTCATGTCATAAGACAAAACTGGTCGATTTCGACCAGTTTAAAAATGCATAAAATAGAACACATGTTTGAAAAGAGGGATTATTATGGCCTATGTACGCAAATATAACAGTGATAATTGGATAGCTATCGCCTCTTGGTATGATGGCAATGGCAAACGTCACACTAAGTCAAAAGGTTCTTTCCCAACTAAACAAGCTGCCAAACAGTACGCTGCAAAATTAGATGTTCAGAAATATGATGGCAGTATCACAGACAACGACCCAACGTTTAAAGAATATTTTGACAATTGATTTGAAACTTATAAAAAGGCTCAGTATCCTTAGCAACTGAAAAACGTTATCAGAATGACGGTAAATTTATTGGTAATTATTTCAAGAACAAAAGATTATCAAATGTTAACCGTTATCAATACCAAGTTTTTTTAATAAGTTTGGCAAAGACCATGCACCTTCTACAGTCAGAAAATTCAACGGTGTTATTCGCCAATGTGTTAAAAATGCTATCATTGATGGATTAATTAATAAGGATTTTACAGCCGGTATTAAGCTAGGAGAAAATGATGATAAAACACTGCATGTGGAATATCTAAACGTTGCAGAGATTGTAAAATTAATACAATACCTTAAAAATGGACGTCAGGCACGTTATACGAGTCGCTATATGTGTATTGACTGCAATTTACACTGGAATGCGTCTGGGCGAAATTATGGCGCTTACATGGAATGATATTAATTTTAAAACCATTTCTATTAACAAGTCATGGAACTATCTTGACGGTGGTGGCTTTAAAAAAACCAAAACCAAATCTTCCATAAAAACTATTCGTGTAAATGATGATTTGTTAAATCTAATAGTAGAATTAAAAGTCAACAAACAAGGTCTCGTTTTCAGAAATGCTTATGGTCAATTGCCAACTTCAAATGCAGTAAACAAGACGTTACGTAATGCTATGTCACAATGTGGAATTGTTAAGCAAGATTACCACTTCCATTCATTACGACATTCACATGTAGCTTATTTGCTGGCTAACGACGTGCCTCTTTATATAATTAGTAAGCGACTTGGTCATTCAAATACGACTATAACTGCCGATAAATATGCTTATTTAATTGACGAGTTTAAAGAAAGATCCAATGAGATGATTGAAGATTCATTAAATGAACTTAATCCAAAATCAAAGAATGAATCTGAGGGAAAACCATCAAAAAATAATCGCTTGGCATAACTCAGGCATAATAAAAATGCAGAAAGCCTTTAATAGTAGGCTCTCTGCACTCAGTTTAATGAGAAGAGTGGGAATCGAACCCACAACCTTCGGTTTAGAAGACCGATGCTCTATCCAGTTGAGCTATCCTCCCAAGCCATCTATCAATATACTGATATTTTAAGGATTTGTCAATTAAAACTTGTTATCCCAAACATTAATTAAGAAAGGGTAAAGTTGATAGTAATCTTAGTAGAAATTAATTGCAATTTATCAAATTCTAATAATAATAGAAAGTAGACAATGTTTTGTGGAGGGTGATCGTTATGTTGCCATTATTTATAATTGTGTTAATCATATCATTATCAGCTATTGGTCAGACTATGTTTTCCAACAGTTCAACAACGGCTGAACACCCCCGTGGTAAACACGCTGCTAGTGTTGACACACATAAAGCATAGCCGAATCTTTTTCTTTTATCTTATCAACAGGAAAATGGCGTTACGGTATTTTCATACCGCGACGCCATTTTTCTATTTGGATAAATTAGTTTTAATTAATTCCTCATGTTTTTGCATAATTTCTGTCGGTGTTAATTCTAAATCAACCAAACCATACTTTAATAACAAATGCCATGCGTGACGGAAATCAGCTTGTCGATGAGTATAGTAACTAGCCATCAGAAAATATTTAATAGTTAAATATTGCTGGTCTGCCTTCGCTAATTGTGAAGCTCGTTGGCTCTTCAAAAGACGTTGATAATCTTGCTCGCTCATCACTACCAAATGTGTCCACTGTTTACGAGCGCTAAACAACAGGAACCAGTGAAGCGTAATTACGAATCTTCGTAATAATTCCTCATGTTCTAATTTTTGAACACCATTCTTTTGCATTCGATAATCAATCTTCGGTTCATAACAGGCGGCCAACGAGCGGTCACAATTAACTACAATTTCTTGTAAGTGCGCGTTCGGCCCCATTAACAAATCTCGTTGATCAATGATCTTATTATCAAAATAAATGGAATCCTGCAATAATTGAGTAATATTTAGCAATTTTTCCTCCTAATCAGCAAAGATCAACGGATCAGACCGGACCGCTAATGCTTCCCGATTATTCAAGTACCATTCTCTAATAATGGAATAATGTAATAACACATCAAAGAAAGAATATTGCTGGTCTGGATCCACAACTTTAAATTTCCATTGCTGACTATAATCATCTGGATCATAGAATAATGTTAAACGAATTTGTCGATCTAAGTTGAGTAAAGCACCATTATTCTTTGGCATACTTAATAACATAAAGTCAGTATCAGTAGTTTTGACAAAGAGTTTGTCAATAATTTGCTTATTCAATTCAGGAGCTTGCAATGGGAACTCAACATCATTACTTGGATTTAGGATACCTAAATCATTAACAAAGTCTAATTCGCTCGCCAAAATTTCCGTAAAGTCCATCAAGATCTTCAAGGTTGCTTGAATATCTAAGTCACTATACCGTTCAGCTTCACGAATCACAAAGAAATTAACTAAAGCGCGATTACTAAAGCGTAGCACTTTCTTTTCAAGGTTAATGTAGAATAGCGGTTCGTGTTTTTCTTGTTCTGTAAAGAAGGCTCCACCATTGTTACGATCTAGTTCAAACTTGAACTTTGTCTCTTCACTCAGATGTTGGCAAGCCATTGACAGCCGATGACTAACATTATCTTCTTCAATGGTCATTCCTTGAATATTTCCCAGTTCAAGTAGTCGTCCCATAAACAGTAAGTAATAGTCTGCTGGCTCATAGTGTTGTGGAAACTTCACAAATGGTGATGAAAGGTTAATTTTATTCAGCTTCATTACCGCTGATAATAAATCTTGAGGATCAGTCTTTTGACAAAGGTCATTTAACAACCCAACATATTGCTCACCAATCCGCAATCCATCGGTTAATGAATCACTCAATGCCTGGACTTTTTCAGTAGCAGTAGATACCATCTGTTCATTACTCATTGTCTGCCACCTGCTTTCCATCATCATGGCCACTCAAGTGTTTCAGGTAGTTGGCATACAAGTTTCGGTTAGCTAATTCAAAGTCTTCAAAACTGCCAAAAACATCTAATATACTCTTTTGTTCGTAGCTTAAAATCGTATTCTCTTTAGACAATTCCAAAACTTCTTGATTATTTTCCTTGATTTTGGCCTTCGCACCACGTGCTTCTTCAGCTTCGTCTTCCAACTTGCTAATTTGGTCTACAATGTCTTGGCGAGCCTCTTTATTCTTGCTGGATTCAAAAAGTCCCGAACGAGAAGTTGCATCTTTCAATTCATTTTGTAAACGGGCACGTTCTTGTTCACGTTCTGTGCTTGAATCAATTAGTCCTTGCAAATGGTCATTGTCTTGCGATAATTGTTCAATACGTGCGCTGTTATACTTTTTGCCTTCCTCGCTTAACTTAAATGATTCTGATAGCTTTTTGTATTCGTCTTGATTAAAAACAAAACGAACATTTAAGACATCTAATTCACCAAATTGCCGACGATCCCACCAATTACCAAAATAAATCCGGTAGTGGCCTGTTTGGTATTCTTCATAGTAGAAAAATGGGTAAGCTTTTCCCAAGTAATCAATTAAGTTTTTGCTCAAATAATTACTCAATTGATCTGCTAGATCATCCACTAGGTTCATGATCCCGGCATCGTTTTTTTGCTGTTCTCGATGTTCAATCTCTGCAGCGTAACGTTGATTATCAAGTAATTCATAAACTTTAGCATCTTGATGGTCTGCGACCGCCTGCTTTAATGCAGATAAATATTCAATTTTTTTAGAAACCGCTTGACTAATCAAAGTCCCTACATCTGGTTTCCTACTATCAAAATTTTCGTTTGCCATTGATGACGTCTCCTTAACTGTTGTGTACAAATGCACACTAATATATTATTAATTTTACTCACTCTTAATTCCAAATGAAAGTCTTTACGGAAGCTTGTAATATTTCTTAAGATTTTATAACGGAAATTTGCATTTCATCAAATATCAACCTATAATAAAGACAGTTGATTATTACACATCTGTGAAGTAATCAACTGTGAGCAATCGGAAAGAGGCGAATGTTGATGACTTTAAGTAAACAAGAACGTAAGGAAATGGCTCGTAAGGCTATGGAAAAACGTGGTACCAAGAAGCCTGATGGCTCAGGTTTTGCAAAGATCGACGCTGACGCCGCAAAGCTTAATGATTAATTTGAAAACTAACACATTAAACTTAAAAAAGAGGTTGGACAAAAGTTCAACCTCTTTTTATTTGTTTAACCACTCTTTGACTGCCAATTCGATATCATCAATTGAGTCCTGTCCACTCACCAAATCGTACCAATGAACTTCCATTTTATTCCGAAACCAAGTTAATTGGCGTTTAGCATAGTGCCGTGAATCTAATTTGATTTTATCAATGGCACTCTGCAAATCAGTCTGCCCTTGAAAATATGGGAATAATTCCCGATAGCCAATTCCTTTCCCAGACTGATAATTTAAACCTCCATGTTCATATAACCAACGAGCCTCTTCAATCAGTCCCATTTGTACCATTTGATCAACCCGTTGATTGATTCGCTGGTATAACACCTTACGATCCGTATTTAAACCTATCAAATAAAAATCGTTGAGTGCCTGCTGATCAGGTTGTTCAGAAAAAAGGTGCCCTGTTTTTTCAATGACCTCTAATGCACGAATTGCCCTTCGTACATTTTGAACAGGAATTTTCTGTGCAGCTTTATGGTCGAGTTTATTCAAACTGTCCCACACATACTGATTACCCTTTTCTACAGCAATTTGGTGCCACTTCTGACGAATTTGGTAGGACTTTTCGTCATAATGATCTGCCCCTAAACTTAAATTTTCGGTAAGTGCCTGGACATAAAAACCTGTCCCACCAACAATAATCGGCAATTCATTTCTTTTTTGAATGGCATCAATTTCGTTATTAGCCAATGATTGAAAATCTGCAACGGAAAAGCGTTCACTAATATCACGAATATTAATCAAATGATGTTTTACTCCCTGCATCTCGTCAGGCATTATTTTTGCGGTTCCGATGTTAAGATTGCGGTAAACCTGCATAGAATCGCCAGAAATAATTTCTCCGTTTAACCGTTGAGCTAACTGGATTGATAAAGCAGTTTTTCCAACCGCAGTCGGCCCTACAATTCCAATCACCTTAGTCATAAAAAATCTCCTTTATCATAGATCACTGGAAATATAGCAAAAAATCTTGCATAATGGAAGCATAAAATCGAAAGGAGCTTCCAGTAATGAAACAATTTACAAAAGGGTTTGCTTTAGGTACTTTAGCTACTTTAGGTGCTGTTGCCAGTGGCATTATCACATTTCACAAAACTGTGATTGCACCAATTGAAGAAACTGAAGAAAAATTTGACAACAATCGTCGAGCAGCTAACCGTAAGGGACGTTCCGCTCACCAAATGTAGTCATGATTTTTAATAAAAAGGGTCTGCGTAATATGCAGGCCCTTTTTATTAATCATTATATTTAGACTTCTTGGTCTTTCCTGACCACTTTGAATAGCCATCTTTTAAAATGAAAATTTTCTTAAAGCCACGTTTACCTAAGTAAGCAGCCCCTTGAGTACTTAATGCCATTCCTTCATCATAAAGGTAAACTGGCAAGTCAGGACGTAATTCATCCATTTGTTGTCTCAAGAAAGCCAATGGCATCGACCGTGCACCTAAAATGTGGCCACGGTTAAACTGTTCCTTGGGACGCAAGTCAAGTACTTGTGCCTTATGAATGCCTTTTTGAAAGTCTTCTTCGTCTAAAACTGTAGCATAGCGGTTCCGCCGCCATTTACCATAAAAATAACTTCCTAACCATGCAATAATGATTACGATAAAAATAACATCTAAAATTATTGCACTCTTACTAATTGCTGCAAATAACAAAATTTTCCCTACTTTCCACTTCAAAAAATTATTCTTCAAATTGGGTTGCTAATGATGCAGCACCGATAACTCCTGCATCATTTCCCAATTCAGCTAATTTTAGTTTAGTTGAATTTCTTACAGTTGGGAAGGCAAATTTTTCAAAATTCTTTTGAACCCGCTCTAGTAAAAAGTCGCCGGCAGCAGAAACACCACCACCAATTACCATGTATTCAGGGTTTAATGTGTTACTAATGTTAGCTGAAGCTAATCCAAGATAGTATGTAACTTTATCAACAACCCGGTTGGCTAAATAATCGTGTTCTTTTGCCAAATCAAACACAATCTTAGAGGTGATTTCATCACCATTATCAATCATGGCCTTGAGCTTAGAATCGCCTTCATATTCTTCTGCCAAATCTTGTGCTAGGTGAACAACACCAGTTGCTGATGCATATTGTTCTAAACAACCGTGATTACCACAGGTACATTGGTACCCATCTGGTTGGACAATCATGTGACCAACTTCACCACCGGCACCATTCACACCGTGGATCAAGTGGCGATTGGCAATTAATCCTCCACCAACACCAGTGCCTAAAGTAATAAAGGCAACATCGTCACCATCATTACCAGCACCCTTCCAACGTTCACCAAGACCGGCACAGTTGGCATCATTATCAATTGCAAATTTGAGCCCAGTACCCTTTTCAATTTGTTCCTTCACTGGTTGTAAAGTTTTCCAGTTTAAATTATAGGCTCCAATAACGGTCCCCTTTTCACGATTAACAGTTCCTGGGGTTCCCATGCCAATACCGATAAACTGGTCACGACTCATCTTATAAAGATCAATGTGATGATTAATTGAATCGATAATATCTGGAACGATATGTGATCCTTCATCAAGAATGTTAGTACGAATGGACCACTTTTGTTGAATTTCACCTTCTGCAGTTAAAATCGCAAATTTAATGGTCGTCCCTCCAAGGTCAACCCCAATTAATTTTTTACCCATTGTTCTTAGCTTTCTTCCTTTCTTTTGCCATTTTTTCTTCATATCGGTGCTCACGATTGAGGATTAATTTTGCTTGTAAAAACAAGTCACGATCAATAACCTTAGCTTGATACAAATTATCAATTTCCAATGCCATTAATTCAATATCCCACATTCGTTTGCCGACATAAACAAAGACGTCAAAACGTTTAAGAAGTTGTTGAACATCATATAATGTCCTCAGGTGTACAATCGGTTTCATTCCCATTACAACGCCCTCCAAAACATAATGACAATTAATACAATTAATATAGTGCCACTAAGAAAACGCTTTAGCAAGCTTATTCTACTAATTTTTGTTGAACCGCACATTCCAGAGCATAAGAATCCGCCAATCAAACCACCAAGATGTCCCGCTAAATCAACACCTGGCATAATTAAATCAGCACCAATATTAAAAAC
Organism: Limosilactobacillus coleohominis; assembly: GCF_016901675.1. Taxonomy (GTDB): domain Bacteria; phylum Bacillota; class Bacilli; order Lactobacillales; family Lactobacillaceae; genus Limosilactobacillus; species Limosilactobacillus intestinavium. Next base: position 5,018 of record NZ_JACJKU010000041.1, on the reverse strand, counting down.
TACTAAGATTAAAAATTGCTTTGCCATTTGACGAATTAGTGGATTATTTCGATTAACAATTCCCAACATAATAAATGCACCGAATAATCCAAATAAACCTGTACTTGCCCCGGCACTAATATTTTGCAATGGTTGAAATAACATACTTACCAAATTTCCGGTAAGAATGCTTGTCAAATAAATAATCAGCATCTGCCAATGACCATAGATTTCTTCAACATACATACCAATAAAGTATAGTGTCACCATATTAATAATCAAATGTTGAAATCCAATATGGATAAATCCTGCTGTTAATAACCGCCACCACTGCCCTTGCAAAATTAAAGGTGTGTATTTAGCACCTGAGTGAATCAGCACAGTGGTATTGGTTGATCCGCCTTGGAAAGTCATCCATAGATAAACTAATATACAAATGGTAATCATTAACGAAGTAACCGGAATTTTTCGAATAGTCTTCATCATTAGCATCACCTATTTGTTGATAGCATCCTGAAGGTTAATAACTTTATCCATAGGAATATCAAAGGTATCAGTCGGCCACTCATTTTCCTCGGCAATTTGGGTATTCAAAGCCATTGCAAACTTAGGACCATCGTAATTGGATAAATAACGGTCATAATAACCACCGCCAAAACCTAGGCGGTTACCACTCAGAGTAAAAGCCACTCCTGGAACAACCATTAAGTCGATATCGTCTGGCCCTAGGACTTCACCTTTCACAGGTTCAAGTACTCCAAATTGAGTTTCACTAAATTCTGTGCTTTCAGTTAAAACGACGAATTCCATTTTACGCTCTGGCAAAGTTCTCGGTACAACGACGGTTTGCCCCTTATGACGAGCATGCAAAATAATTGGGGCAGTGTTAATCTCAAAAGACTGGCTTAAAGTAATCCCAATCACTTTGGCACCAAACCATTCTGGTTGATCATACAATCTAGAAGCTAGCGCCTGTTCCTCTTTCAGGCGTGTATTCAAATCTAATTGCTGCAAACGGGCAATGTACGCCTTACGCATCTCTTTTTTACTGTACATTGTTCCTCCTTAAATCAACTAGTTAATGCAATCATAATTAAAAAAGAGCTATGGGTTCATCGCCCTAGCTCTTCTTAAGAAACTTTACTTAGTTTCGCGGTGTAATGTAACCTTCCGTTCCCGTGGGCAATACTTCTTTAATTCAAGCCGATCGGGGTTGTTACGACGGTTCTTGCTAGTTAAGTAAGTCCGTTCGTGGCATGAAGTACATTCAAGTGTGATGTTTACACGCATTGTCTTAGCCTCCAAACTTTATTTTAAATTTAACGAGAATACGTTATATCGATACGTAACCCTAACTCGTACAACTATATCATCAATTTAACGATTTGACCAGTTTTTTCACAAAGTTTGTTAAGGATTTTTCCTTGACACTTTATTGGTCAGACTTAGAACTTTGGACATCCTTCCAATATGCTTGGAAGATTTGTTTCGCCATTGTTAAATTATTTTCACCACCAGACGCGTTAGAAATCGCTAACGCAACAACTACTTGTGGTTTATCAGATGGTGAATAACCAGCAAAACTTAATGTTTCGGTACTTTGCTTCTTATAGAATGTTTCGGCAGTACCAGTCTTAGCTGAAATCGATGGTTTAACACTACTTAATGACTTAGCAGTCGTATATGAGTTCGTTCCATGAGTAACCAAGTACAGCCCTTTTCTTACCAAGTCAAAGTATGACTTCGGAGCTGGAATTACTTGTTGAACCTGTGGTTGTGCCGTGTAAGTAATGTTTCCTAACTCACCATTAGCCTTCGTTCCCCGAATTTGCTTAACGATGTATGGTTTCATTCGATAACCACCATTGGCAATCGTAGACATATATTGAGCTAGTTGAATAGTGGTGTACCCATCATAGTTACCATAAGAAAGGTCTAACGCAGAACCAATATTTTTCTTCTTAGATGGTCCTTGATAACCCGCAACTTCACCAGGTAAATCAATTCCAGTAGGTTGACCTAGTCCAAACATCTTGTAGTAGTAACGCATCTTATTAAAGATACTTGGCTTTAATGTCAGCTGTGCTCCGCTGTGATAGTTCATGCCACCTTCCTTCATGGCAATCTGCATCATGTAGGAGTTAGAAGAAACTTCCAACGCTTCAGGGGCACTTAATGCCATGCTAGCTGATCCGGTTTTGTTAAACCAAGAACTCTTTACTGAAGTTCCTGCAACCCGAATTGGGGTATCAGTAAGCGTATTATTTTCTGGAGTAATAACCTTTTCCATTAAACCACCCATAATTGTAACGGGCTTAACAACAGATCCCATGGTAATTGGATGGTTAATAGCTCCAATTTCATCCGTGGTGGTTTTACCAGTGGAAGGATCACGATCAATCCCACCCATTGCATAGATAGCACCAGTATATGGATTCATAACTACGGCATAAACCCCGGTTGAACTGCCTCCCGCTGGGAAATTCTGTGAAAGAATCTTTTGGACATCTTTTTGGAATTTTGAGTTAATGGTTAAAACAAGGTTGTCGCCCTTTTGTCCAGGATAAATAACCTTTGATTTTGTAACATTATGACCACTAGTTGTGACTCTTGTTTGTGACTTTGAACCGGCTAATGTTGCTTGGTATTGCTTTTCTAGGTAACTTTGACCAACATTATCGTTTCGTGAGTAACCTTGTGAAAGCAAAGTATTGACATTGTCACTTGGCAAACCAGTAGTTGAAACAGTTCCAACTAGACTCTTGATGTCTTTCCCTGCAGGATAGTTCCGCGACCAGGCGGTTCCAATCTTAACTCCAGGCATTTCACTTAAGTGTTCACTGACTTCGGCTAATTCTCTTGCAGAAACCTTATCCGCTTTAATGTAAGTTGTGGACAACGAATATGCGCCACTCATCGTTCCATAAATCATGGCCTTATTCTTTTGGTCTTTGCTTAACTTAAAGTAATGCGGATGCTTGTTTAAATAGTCAATGGCATCATCATAATCAGCACTTGAGCCGTCCTTTTTAACATGTTTTAAAACAGCTTTAAGATGACTATTTTCCGCCAAATAATAATCCTGCTGATTCCGAGTTGTTAAACGCGCTGTTAAAACGTTCAAATAGTTTCCTAAACGGTTAGCAATCTTATACATGTCATCGCTGCTGACATTTTGACCCTTAGTATAAGTAATCGCTTGTTTAGCTTGGTTACCTACCATTACTTTTCCTGTCGAGTCATAGATCATCCCCCGTTGGACATTGTTAGTTTGAATCGTGGTATCAGACCGTTTAACTTCAGCTTTATAAGCAGAACCATTTAGAACTTGTAAATAAAATAGCCGCACTGCTAAAGCCAACAGAAGTAATCCCACAATCCAAAGTAAGAAATTCAAACGGAATGGGATTGCGGACTGCGCAGTCCGTCCCTTCTCCCGTGATCGAAATTTAAAAATTCCTTTAAAGCGATTGAAAAAATTCACTTGGCATTCTCCTTAGTTATCAGAAAAATCTCACTTTTAATTTTAAAGATTATTATTTTTCATTCAAGTTAAATTACATTATTTCTCTAAAACGTGACTTTATAATCATACTCTCTTTTTTGATAAATAGTATCACTTTTCGATTTGATTTAATTAAATTTAAAACCTTCCTAGTACCTGTTAAATAATACATTCAGATTGTTATATAATACTAACAATTTACTATATGAGGGGATCATTTTGTTCAAAAAGCATTTTCATATCAATTCGACCTTACTAATCGCCTTTTTTATTCCAGTAATCATCATGGGTGGATATTTTGCCTATCGACAAATGGCACCATTTGGACAAAGTTCTCTTTTAACTGTTGACCTGGGCCAACAATATGTTGATTTCTTTGCCTATTTTAGAAACATCGTTTTGCACCACCCTAGTAGCCTTTTATATTCCTTTTCTAAGGGACTTGGTGGTGAAATGCTGGGTACCAACGCATACTACTTGTTTAGTCCGTTAAATTTACTCTTACTACCATTTCCTGGTAAGTACCTTTCAACCGGTATTTTAATCTTAGTTCTGGTGAAATACGGATTAGCTGGCCTGACATTTTGCTGGCTTTTACAAAGGCAAAATTTGCAAACGCCCCCACGAGTTTGGGCGTTTTCTACTGCATACGCATTGATGGGTTGGATGGTTGCTAATCAGCTTAACATTCTATGGCTAGATGTCCTGTTCATTCTGCCGCTAGTCATTGACGGATTAATTCAACTTACTAATGGCGGTTCACCCTGGCGATACGTTGGTTGGCTGACTTTTGCTATCATTGATAATTATTATATGGCATGGATGTTAGCCATTTTCACAGCACTGTTTTTCTGTTGGACCATTGCCCGCAACAACACTCAATGGTTACAAAAATACTATCGGTTCATTACTTATTCGATTACTTCTGCTTTACTTAGTGCATTTATCCTGTTTCCCACCATTTTTGCTCTGACACAAAGTAAAGGGACTTATACAGAACAAAAGATTAAGTGGGTGGCTGAATATAACCCCCTTAAAATTATCGCTAAATTTGTACCAGGATCCTTTAATTTTGGGCAAATGCCTTCTGGTCAGCCGAACATATATGTCGGTATGGTAATGGTAATTGGTGCCCTGCTTTATTTCAGATACGCCAAAGATCGCTGGCCCGCCAAGATTGTCGCAGCTGCAATCACAGTTTTTATCGTGTGCTCCTTTTTCATTCAACCACTCGATTTGCTATGGCATTTGGGCCAATTCCCAGTTTGGTACCCATCCCGTTTCTCTTTTGTTTTCAGCTTCTGGTTAATTTATTTGGCAGCTATCACCCTTCAGCCAGAATTGACAATTGATCGATGGGCAATCGGTATTCTTATTGTAATAATTGGTGGTTGTTTTACTTACTTGTTCTTAAACCAATCCCATATCTCATATATCGACAATTCACAAGTTATGATTGGACTTGGCTTTGCTTTAATCACCATCATCTTGTTATCACTTCACCGTTATCAATTACCACGTCTCATTGACACAC
>NZ_JACJKU010000005.1 GCF_016901675.1 Limosilactobacillus coleohominis | reverse complement strand
GCTATATATCTTGCATAATATCTCCCTATCAGTTTTACTTAAAAGCTTGTGAGACCTTTGTCCACTCTCTATTGTGTTTTCTTTCACAAATCTCTTTACATCTCCAATTTCTTTTGTATAATGTAATTGTTCAATCATTAACAAACTTTTTTAATTAAAGGAGAGTGGAAACTATGGCTGATACAAAAAAGAAAGTAGCTAAAACTACTGCAGCTGATCAGGCTGCGGAAGCCCAAAAACAAATCGATGATTTAATGGATAAAAGTGAAGTTGCCTTTAATGAACTCCGTAATTTTACCCAAGAACAAGTTGACAAGATTTGTCAGGCAATGGCTCTTGCAGCTGAAGAACACCATATGGATTTAGCCATCGAGGCTGCCAACGAAACCGGTCGTGGTGTTGCTGAAGATAAGGCCATTAAGAATATCTACGCCAGTGAATATATTTGGAATAATATTCGTCATGACAAGACCGTTGGTATCATCAAGGATGACGACGAAAACCAAACTATTACCATTGCTGACCCACTCGGTATTATTGCAGGTGTTGTTCCTGTCACTAATCCAACCTCAACCGTAATCTTTAAATCAATTATTTCTTTAAAGACTCGGAATACAATTGTGTTCTCAATGCACCCTCAAGCATTACAGTCATCCATCCACACTGCACAAATTCTTGAAAAAGCTGCTGAAGAAGCTGGTGCACCAAAGAACGTTATTCAATGGATTTCGAAACCTTCCCGTGATGCCACTAATGATTTACTTCAACATGAAAAAACTGCTACTATCTTAGCCACTGGGGGCCCTGGTTTAGTTAAGGCTGCTTACAGTTCTGGTAACCCTGCCCTTGGTGTTGGTCCTGGTAACGGTCCAGCATATATTGAACGTACTGCTGACATTCCACGGTCAATTTATGACATCGTCCTCTCCAAAACATTTGATAACGGAATGATCTGTGCTTCTGAAAATTCCATTGTGGTTGATGATGAAATTTATGATGAAGTAAAAGCAGAACTTAAAAAGTGGAACTGTTACTTCATTAAGCCAGATGAAATCGACACCTTTACTAAGGGCTTCATTGACCCCAAACGACACCAAGTTGCTGGTCCAATTGCCGGTCGTTCTGCAAATGACATTGCCGACATGTGCGGATTGAAAAATGTTCCAGAAAATACAAAAGTATTAATCGCTGAGTACGAAGGTGTTGGTAATGATTACCCACTTTCTGCCGAAAAGCTCTCACCAGTGCTAACTATGTACCGGGTCCACTCCCACAAGGAAGCATTTGATAAGTGTAAAGAATTACTCCATTACGGTGGTGAAGGTCACACCGCTGCTATCCACACTACCGACGACAGCTTAGCAACTCAATACGGTTTGGAAATGCGTGCTTCACGGATCATTGTTAACTCACCATCAGCACTTGGTGGTATTGGTAACATTTACAACAACATGACTCCTTCCTTAACTTTAGGGACCGGATCATATGGTAAGAACTCCGTTTCTCACAACGTTTCTGATTACGACCTTTTGAATTACAAAGTGATTGCTAAGCGGCGTGAAAATCGTCAATGGGTAAAGATTCCTCCCAAGGTTTACTTTCAACGCAATTCACTAAAGGAATTACAAGATATCCCAAATATTAATCGGGCTTTCATCGTTACTGGTCCTGGCACCGTTAAACGTGGTTACGCTCAACGAGTTATTGACCAACTTCGTCAACGTCCTTTAGAAACCCATTTTCAAGTTTTCGATGAAGTTGAAGAAGATCCATCAACCGACACAGTTAATAAGGGTGTCGCTTTAATGCGGGACTTTAAGCCTGATACTATTATTGCACTGGGTGGTGGTTCCCCAATGGATGCCGCCAAAGCTATGTGGATGTTCTATGAACACCCAGATACAAGCTGGAACGGTGTTAAACAAAAGTACTTGGATATTAGAAAAAGAGCTTACCAAATTGGCAAGCCTCACAAAGCACAATATATTGGTATCCCTACTACTTCAGGTACCGGTTCTGAAATCACTTGTTTCTCAGTTATCACTGATTCCAAAACCCACGTTAAGTACCCATTAGCTGATTATGCATTAACTCCAGACATTGCCATCGTTGACTCTCAATTTGTGGAAACTGTCCCTCCTAAGACGACCGCATACACCGGTCTTGACGTACTATGCCACGCCACCGAATCATACGTCTCAGTAATGTCCACTGACTACACTCGTGGTTGGTCATTACAAGCCATCAAAGGGGTAATGGATACACTGGCTGATTCCGTAAAGGGTAATCAAGATGCTAGAAGAAGAATGCACAACTACTCTACAATTGCTGGGATGGCCTTTGGTCAAGCATTCTTAGGAATCAATCACTCACTAGCTCATAAAATGGGTGGGGCTTTTGACCTCCCACACGGTTTGTGTATTGCAATTGCATTACCACAAGTTATTCGCTTCAACGCTCAACGCCCAACTAAGTTAGCAATGTGGCCACACTACGCTACTTACCACGCAACTAAGGACTATGCTGATATTGCACGTTTCTTAGGACTCAAGGGTGATACCGATGAAGAACTCATGGAAGCTTATGTACAAAAAATTATTGACTTAGCCCATGAATGTGGTGTTACATTAAGCCTGAAGGCTAATGGAGTAAGCCACAAGGACTTTGACAAGGTTGTTGACGAACTCTCTGTATTGGCATACGAAGATCAATGTACAACAACGAATCCAGTCGAACCATTAGTTAGTCAATTAAAAGAACTTTTGGAACGTTGTTATGACGGTACTGGTGTTGAACCACAAGAAAAATAATTAACTTTCCCCAAGGTTAATCTTCTGACCTTATCTTGTCTGGGACGTGATAGAAGTTATTAATAATTTCTGTCACGTCCCTTTTTTTATGGTAATGTAGTGTCAACATATTCAAATGAGGTGACAAAATGCAACAAGCGTTGTCAATTGCTGGTTATGATTCTAATGGTAGTGCTGGTTTAGCGGCGGATTTACATTCATTTTATGCTGATGGTGTTTATGGGCATGGCGTATTAACCGCCGTGGTTGCAGAAAACGCTTCTGAAATTACTGCTAGCCAGACTATGCCTACTAGTTTTATTGCTGAAGAATTTAAAGACCTGGCTGAATTCCACATCACTGCGGCTAAAACCGGGATGCTAGCTAACAAAGAGATCGTTCAAACGGTCGCTAAATATTATTCCAAAGATACATTTGGAACTTTGGTTGTAGATCCTGTTATTGTTACTAAACGTCAAGATCGATTACTCAGCGACGACACTTTTGATGCATTTTGTCATCAAATCATTCCACTAGCTTCCGTACTGACGCCAAATTTTGTGGAAACGCAAGAATTATTAGGACGCCAATTAAATAATCAACAAGCTATTAAAATTGCTGCTCAAGATTTACAAAAAATGGGTGCTCAAAACGTTGTCATTAAAGGCCCTCATGAATCAGAGCAGGATTCTCAAATTCATAATTATGTCTTATTAGCCAGTGGTGAGGATTTTTGGATGGATAATAATTTTGTAAAAACTAATAAACTTAATGGAGCTGGCGATTCATTTTCTGCGATTATTACAGCTGAACTAGCAAAGGGACAACCAGTTAAAAATGCTATTCAAACGGCAAATAACTTTGTTGATGTAGCGATTCATCATCCACTATCAATTGGTAAAAAATTTGGGCCTATCAATCATTGGGCCGGTCAAAGGTCACTGAACCCAGATGATTAATTTGATATAATGAAACCATACTAATACGTTTACTAAAGGGGCTGAAAATATGAAAGCAGACACTTATTTCGATCACGAACACATTAATCAAGTTTTAGATGAAATGGAAGTTCTCGTCATTGGAATGCATGATGGCGAAAGCATTTATCAAACTCCCGTTCACTTCGGCTATGAAGAAATTGATGGCCAATATACTTTTTGGTTCCATGGTGATGACTCACACACAACAGGACGATTATTAAAAGCAGATCCACATGTTGGATTTGAGTTAGATGGTGGTCAAAAATTTCTTTTAGTTCCTAAACCGTTCCACTATAGTGCTGAGTTTAAGAGTGTGATTGGTCAGGGAATCATTACCCAAGTTACGGATCATCAATCAATGTTGCATGGTCTTAATGTAATGACGGATCATTATATTAAGAACCACCCGCAATTTACTGATAAAATGCTTGGTAAAGTGGCTGTGTGGCGTTTAGATGCCAATAAAATTTCTGCACGAATTCACATTCCTGCAGGATTAAAGGACATGAAGCCCGGTCAAAAGTTATCTGGTTCTGAAACCGTTTATGGAGATCCAAACACTACCGTGGACCTCGATGCTCTTGCTAGTGCATCTGTAAATGCAGATTATTCTGACGTTTATGCAGATGATAAGAAAAAGAAATAGGCATCTCTCACTATAAATACAAAACAGGGAGCGCGACAGAAGTCGTTTACGACTTCGTTTTCACGCCCCCGCAAGCAACAATAGGGGCCTAGCGTTCGGTTTACCGAATTCTAGGCCCCATTGTTGTACTGCGCTGTTCGTATTTAATGATTGTAGTCCGACTAATGACACAGTCACTGTTTTTACTTCTCATTAAACGGATCCCACTCATATTTAGCACGTGCACCACCTATTAATTTTGGTCGTGAACGCAAATAGCGAGTGTGGGCCTGGCCGACTGTATCAATAGATGTTCGCACTGGAATCTGCACAAAACGAACGTGCATCCCAATATCACAATCGCCAATATCCATTCCGGCATCTGCAGTAATATGTTCAACCTCCACCGGGTCGTCAAATCGTTCAAAGGCTGCAATTTGAGCTGCACCACTTGCATTAATCGAAGGATATACCGTCACAATTTCTAAGTGGTGTTTCTCAGCAACCCGACGCTCCACTGTTAAAGCTCGATTGATTTCAGCGCACCCTTCCACGGCTAATTCAATCCCTCGTGGCTGCAAAATATCATACAAAGTGTTAATCACCGTGCGACCAACATCAATCGAAGGTGCACCGCTAAGTTTTACCCCTGCCACTTCACTCGTTGAAATACCAAGGACAAAAATGTCACCTTGCGATAAATTAGCACTGTCTAATAATTCATTTACGCCTTGTGTTACTTGCGATTTAACCTGTTTCAAATCTACAGTCATCAATTATCACCTGCCTTATAAATATTTTACAGGAGAATATTTATATCGGCAATTTACTACCACTAGCAATTTTTACGGTTCTGGCTTAATAACTACTCCATCTGGATCTGGATGCAAAACTTCTATCCGGTCATTCAGCTTGTCCTGTCGAACTGCATTAATAAATGTGGTTGTCTTCTCAGAATCAATAATGGTCATCACGGTTGGCCCAGCACCACTCAGATAAGTAGCTACTGCTCCATTGGCATGACTAATTTGACGAATTTTGGCTAGTTCGGGCACCAAAGATGACCGATATTGTTCATGAAATTCATCCGCCTCAATCAATTCACCAGCTACTGAATAATCTTTTTTAAATAGCGCTGCCACTAATGTATTAGCAATTGCGCTCGCGTGAGTGCTTTGATGATAATCAAGCTGGTTGGGCAAAACTGCCCGGGCCTTTTTCGTTGCTAAATTATATTCTGGAATATACGCAACTAAATCATACGGTGGCAATGGCGCTGCAAATGCGTCAAAGTGATCCCCGATATTAGTACCAACTACTAGTCCACCTAAAATTGCAGGCGCTACGTTATCTGGATGTCCTTCAATCTGACTAGCTATTTCAACCTTCTCTTCAGCACTTAAATTCAAATTAGCAAATTGGTTTGCTAATTCGATCCCCGCAACAATTGCACTAGAACTGCTACCTAACCCATGTGTGACAGGAATGTCGCTTACGACTTTAAGATTGCGCGGTGTAAGGTCGGGGGCTAACTTAAGAGCAGTTTGAACAATCATGTTTTGCTGGTTATGAGGCAAGGATCCTAAATCATGATCAACCCGCCACTTATTACTTGACCCTAAATCTTGCAAATGTAAATATAATGAGACGGCAATTCCAATTGAATCAAATCCTGGCCCTAAATTGGCACTGGATGCTGGTACTTGTATTTCCATAGCAAAATTGCCTCCCTATTTTAAAACCTTATAGGCAGCGCCCAATTTAATAGTTGAATCATCTTTAACCCGATTCTTAAACTCTTGCAATTGGTTTTCGTTCATGCCGTGGGTGATGATTACCACATGCGCCATTCCATCCGCCTCAGTTTGCGTAATTTGGCTAAAACTGGCATCAATGTCCGTCATAATTTGAGTTAGTTTTAACATCTGTCCTGGAACATCTGGCATCGTGATAGATAAGAAGTATGGGTAAATAACTTCATCAGCTGGAGCAGGAATATAACGACGCTGATAATTGTTAAAGAAGTTCCCGTTTGTTTTTAAAACCAGGTTCTTGGTAACAGAAGTAATATCACTTAAAACACTATTAGCGGTTGGCAGACCACCAGCTCCAGGGCCATAAAACAAAGTATCTCCAACTGCCTGTCCAGTCACCATGACCGCGTTGTATTCATTATTAATAGTTGCCAATGGGTGATCATTAGGAACCAGTGTTGGTGCGACTTCCACAAAGACACCATCTTCAATGACTCGTGCAATCCCTACCAATTTAATTACGTAACCAAATTGACTCGCTTGATGAACATCAAAGGCGCTTAAATTATCAATCCCAGTTACCGCAAAATCGTTTAGTCCTAATTGAGTACCAAAAGCAAACTGACTTAAAATAATCATCTTATAGGCGGCGTCCTTACCAGTAACATCATTGGTTGGGTCAGCTTCGGCAAAGCCTAATTTCTGCGCTTCCGTCAACGCTTGCTCATATGACCAGCCACGTTGCCCCATTTGCGTCAGAATATAGTTAGTAGTGCCGTTAACAATTCCCTTAACTTCTGTGATCTTGTCCGCAGAAAAACTATTAGTGATGGTCCGTAAAATTGGAATCCCACCAGCAACACTAGCTTCATACATTAAATCGCAGTGATTATCATGAGCTAGTTTTACTAATTCGGGTCCATAGGTTGCAATTAAATCCTTATTGGCAGTGACCACGTTTTTGTGATTACGTAAGGCCGTTTCGATGTATTCTTTGGCAGGATGAATACCACCGATTAATTCCACTACTATTTGGAGGTCAGGATCATTAACAATATCATTAATTTCAGTAGTTAACTTGACTGTTTGCTGAACATCTTGATGGCGCTCGGGATGCTTCACCAGAACTTTTTTGACTTCGAGGGTACTACCGGTGACATTAGCAACCTTATCTTCATTATTTCTGATCATTTGCAGTACACCAGAGCCTACTGTTCCCAAACCAAGTAAGCCTACTTCTATTTTTTTCACAATGCCACCCCATTTTCTCATTATTTTTTCATTTTTTCGATTGTATCATACCGAATTGAAAGGTACAATATCAAATAAAGAACAACTAAATCCAGAAAGGGAGGCCTTTCACATGCAATATCGAAGTACTCGTGGAAAAATGAAAGAATCATTAAATTCTGCTCAAGCAGTCATTAAGGGACTTGCTCCTGATGGTGGATTATACGTTCCGGTCAATTTCACACAAGTGAAATTGCCACTTACCAAATTATCTCAGATGACTTATCAAGAGATTGCTGAAATGGTCCTTGGCTGGTTTTTCGATGATTTTACTCACGACCAGCTTTATAAGGTAGTCAACGATGCTTATGGTTCGCAATGGGATCAGCAACAAATTGCCCCACTATCTGTTGCTCATGATGGTAATTATTATCTTGAGTTATTTCACGGCCCAACTTTAGCCTTTAAGGACATTGCACTACAAGTTCTTCCCCGGTTAATGACCCAGGCGATTAAAAACGAACACAATGATCATCAAATTGTTATTCTAACTGCCACATCGGGTGATACTGGAACTGCTTCAATGCGGGGATTCAGTGATCTCAGTGGCACTCAAGTTATTGTATTCTACCCCCATGGTGGTGTTAGTCCTGTCCAGCTAAAGCAAATGTTAGGGCAACGAGGAACCAATTTAAGTGCTATCGCCATCGAAGGAAACTTTGATGATGCCCAAACAGCAGTTAAAAATATTTTTAATGATTTGAGCTTTAATCAACGGTTATTGGATAATCATTACCAGTTCTCATCTGCTAATTCAATGAACATTGGCCGCCTTATTCCGCAAATTGTGTACTACTTTAGTGCATATGGACAACTTGTTCACCGCCAAGCAATTAAGCCTGGTGATCCAGTGAACTTTACTGTTCCTACTGGAAATTTCGGTGATATTTTAGCAGGTTACTATGCTAAAAAATTAGGCCTGCCTATTCATAAGTTAATTTGTGCTTCAAATGAAAATAATGTCCTTACTGATTTCTTTACTTCTGGTCAATATAACCGTAAGCGTCCTTTCCATCTTACAAATGCTCCGGCAATGGATATCTTAGTCTCTAGTAACCTGGAGCGTCTACTATTCGACGTTGCCAATGAAAACGAAAGTACCATCCAAGTCCTCATGCAACAATTATCAGAAGATGGTAGTTACTCAGTCAGCTCAGATATCAAAGCCAAATTAGATCAAACTTTTGCTGCTGGTTTTGCTACCCAAGATGAAGTTCGTTCAGAAATTAAACGTATCTATACTGATGACGGTTATTTAATTGACCCTCATACTGCTGTAGCATCCTATGTAGCACACCAATATCGGCAAAAGCAGCACGATTCAACACCAAATGTTATTGTGTCTACTGCTAGCCCATACAAGTTCCCAGAAACCGCAATTTATGCACTAAACGATCAAAAAACAGCAGTGACTGGTATCCCAGCAATTAAGGAATTACAGTCAATCATCGACCAGCCATTAGACTCAAATGTCCAAACACTTTTGAAGATGACGGCTCGTGAAGAACGGGTTATCAACCCTTCATCAATGGAAAAAACCATTGCTAAAATTTTAGGAATTTAATTAATAGTACTGACAAGTTTGAATATTTTGCATAAAAAAAGACCACCAAATTGGTGGTCTTTTGATTTTGGTAATGGAAACTACTTAAGGGTAACAGTAGCACCGGCATCTTCAAGCTTAGCCTTGATGTCGTTAGCTTCGTCTTCCTTAGCGTCTTCCTTGATAACAGAAGGTGCGTTATCAACAAGGTCCTTAGCGTCCTTAAGGCCGGAACCAGTGATGTCCTTAACAGCCTTAATAACCTTAACCTTAGCAGTACCTGGTTCAGTTAATTCAACAGTGAAGCTGTCCTTAGCAGCAGCGTCGCCACCAGCAGCACCTGCAACTGCAACTGGAGCAGCAGCAGAAACGTCAAATTCGTCTTCGATTGCCTTAACAAGGTCGTTAAGGTCAGAGATTGATGCTTCTTTTAATGAAGCGATAATAGCATCCTTATCAAAAGCCATTTTAAATTCCTCCAATAATTATATCTTGTTTGATTGATAGTTTAAATGTAATACTAAGCCAAATATTATGCGGCTTCGTCTGCCTTGTCGGCAACGGCCTTGACGGCACGTGCGATCTTCCGCATTGGGTCTTGCAATGCAGATGCAAGCATTGAAAGAAGATCGTCCCGACTTGGTAATTCAGCAAATTCATTGATTTCGTCAAGAGTCTTAACATCTTTTTCAATGAATCCACCCTTAATTTCAAGGGCATCATGGTCTTCTGCAAATTTCTTCATGATCTTTGCAGGAGCAATTGGGTCTTCGTTTGAGAAGGCAACTGCAGTTGGACCAACAAAAGTGCTCTTTAAGTCGTCATAACCAGTACCTTCAATGGCACGTTCCAAGATCTTGTTCTTGATAACAACCATCTTAACACCGGCATCACGAAGTTGCTTACGTAAGTCAGTAACTTCGTCAACGGTTAAACCACGGTAGTCAACAACGATAGCAGATTCAGCATCAGTTAACAAACCATTAGCAACCTTAACGGCTTCAGCCTTTTTAGCAATAGTTGCTTCACTCATGAAATTACACCTCCTGTATTTTATTTTGGTACGGATTTATAAAAAAATCCCTATGACCGGCAGACATAGAGAAGGAACATTTCATTTCTTCCTCGGCAGGTAATTATTAAGGCTTGCGCCACCTGAGTCTTAGGCAGAGTCATATTTAACCACTTAGATAGTATACAAAACTAATCTTTCTTTTGCAAGTCTAATTACAATTTTCGAAAAAAGACTTGCGCTTATTATTTTCTAATGGTATTCTAATGTCAATCAAAAAAAGGAGGATGTTATCATGTTACAATTAAATCTTGCAAAGCTTAATATGTCCTCTTCCTCAGCCTCATCATCTATGATTGTGGTTGAGTGATTTTGGTATTCATTAAATTATAATAATAATCAATGAACCGATTCTTTCAGCCACTAAGCTATTAACTGCTTATTGATTGAAAGGGTCGGTTTTTATTGTGTTCAAAAGAAACGGAGGAATTTATTATGCAGGAAAAACAACCCACAGAGGAATTGAAACGTTCGCTTGGCTTTGGTTCGGCGATTTCGATTGTAATTGGCACAATTATTGGTTCGGGAATCTTCTTTAAACAAGGCTCTGTTTTGGATAGTGCTGGTAATTCGACAATGGCAATCCTTGCATGGGTCTTTGGTGGTGTCATTACATTGACTGGAGGCTTAACGGTCGCAGAAATCGGTGCTCAAATGCCTTATACTGGTGGTCTTTATGTCTATATTGAAAATATTTATGGACGGATTCTCGGCTTCCTCGCTGGCTGGATGCAAATTATCGTTTACGGTCCCGCAATTATTGCCTCGGTTGCCGGCTTCATGAGTATTTTAATGGCCAACTTTTTTGGATTGGGTACCGAATGGCGAATTCCATTAGCAATCATTACAGTCGGCTTAATTGGTCTTATGAACCTACTTGAAAATAAGGTTGGTGCCATTTTCTCCATCATTACTACAATTGGAAAATTAGTTCCGATTGCTGCAATTATCATTTTTGGCCTTTTCTGGGGACACCAGGATGCTTTTGGACAAACTATTCGTGAAGTTCAACAAACTTCTGGTGGATTCGGGGTTGCTGTTCTTGCCACCCTCTTTGGTTACGATGGCTGGATCTTAATCGCTAACCTTGGTGGTGAAATGAAGAACCCACAAAAACTTCTTCCAAAAGCAATTATCTTTGGAATTACTGCTGTTTTGATTATCTATACATTAATTACCGTTGGTATCTTACGTTTTCTCCCTGCTCAAACCATTCATCGTTTAGGCGAAAACACAACCGATTATTTGGCTACCAAAGCCTTTGGACAAATTGGTGGTAAGCTTTTATCGGCAGGAATTATCATTTCCATGATGGGAACACTCAATGGAAAAATGTTAACCTTCCCCCGGATTGTCTATGCAATGGCTAAGCGTGAAGATATTCCTTTCTCGAAATTCTTATCGTACCTCAGTCCTAAGGGTAAAGCTCCTGTTACCGCAACAATTTTTATTGTTGTATTAGCGTTTGTCATGATGGTATTCTTTGATCCTGACCACTTATCTGACCTCTGTGTGTTTACTGTTTACTGCTTCTACTTATTAGCCTTCTTTGGTGTGTTCATCCTCCGGAAACGCAACAAGAACGTTCAACGTCCTTTCTCGACTCCGCTTTACCCGTTCGTTCCTATAATTGCAATTGCTGGTGGTATCTTCGTATTAGTTAGTGAAATAATGAATGACCCAAGTGGTGTTATTCTGTTCATCGGAATTGTAATTGTTGGATTACCAATTCTATATTTTGTTAAAAAATTTTACCGTAAGAACCAAAAATAAATTAAGCAGCTGTGGCTGATGTCTAACCATCATCAATTGCAAGCAGCTCGTTCAAAATGGGGCCTAGCAATCGGATAACGAATGCTAGGCCCTTATTGCTGCTTATGAGGTGTTTGACTGTCACTTCTCTTTTTACTGTAAAATAAATCTATCATATTAAAAGGAAGTTTGATATTAATGAAAGATAACGGTCTGCTCCTAGTTAATTTGGGCTCACCCGCTACCCCAACCACAAAAGATATTAGGGACTATTTGCAAGAATTTCTTGGAGACCCCAACGTTGTGACAATGCCTCGCTGGTTATGGAAGCCACTGTTGAAAGGCTTCATTTTGCCGTTTCGTTCACCACGCTCATCATCTTTGTATCGCAATATTTGGTTAGACGAAGGATCTCCATTAATGGTTTATACCAAGCGGATTACGGATAAAGTTCAACAGCTTTTGCCTGATTGGGATGTCCAGATGGCAATGACTTATGGTCAACCATCAATTCCAGAAACCTTACACCAAATGAAGCAACAATGCCGGCACATTACTGTGCTTTCGCTGTTCCCACATTATACTAAAAGCACCACCGATTCGATTATCGAACAGGTTCATGAATATGATGAGCACATCCCCATTATTGACCGTTTTGCAGATAATGAAGAATATTTAAATCTGCTCGCCAACCATATTAATAAGGCATGGCAGCAAGCCAACTACGAGTTATTATTTATATCGTATCATGGCATTCCCCAATCAATGGTTAAGGCCGGTGATCCATATCAATCTGAAACACAGCAAACTACTAATGAACTAAAAAAACGATTAGTTATTCCTAACCATCAAATTAAAATGGTCTATCAGTCTAAATTTGGTCCAATGCCTTGGCTGCAACCATACTTAAGTCAATCATTATTGGAGCAGGCGCAATTAGGTACCAAAAGGGTTTTAGTCGTTTCACCATCATTCGTCGCTGATTGTTTAGAAACACTAGAAGAAGACGGGATGCAAAATGCCCAATTGTTTAGTGATCATGGCGGAGAAAAACTAACAATGTTACCTTCATTAAATGATGATCCAGCTTTTGCCAAATTTATTGTTCATCTTGTTCAAGGACAGGCCTAGTCATTATATTTCCATTTGCATTCAAAAAGAGCCATCAGTTCGCTGATGGCTCTTTTTATGATTTAATTAGCTTAAAATGTACTTAAGTCAAGTGTAACACTTGGACCAAAAGTAGAAGCAATTGATGCGTGTTGTACATAAGTACCACGTACTGAAGCAGGACGAGCCTTAACAACAACATCTTCAATTGTCTTCAAGTTTTCAACTAACTTGTCGGTACCAAATGAAGCCTTACCGAATGGTACAGCAACATTACCGTCACGGTCAGTCCGGTAAGTAACCTTACCAGCCTTAGATTCTTCAACTGCCTTAGCAACATCCATTGTCACAGTACCAGTCTTTGGGTTTGGCATTAAGCCCTTAGGACCTAAGACCCGACCTAAACGACCAACTTGTGGCATCATGTCAGGAGTTGCAATAGCAACATCAAAGTCTAACCAACCGTCTTGAATCTTTTCTACTAAGTCTTGGTCACCAACAAAGTCAGCACCAGCATCCTTAGCAGCTTGTGCGTTGTCACCCTTAGCAAATACAATTACAGTTTGATCTTTACCAGTACCATTTGGTAAAACAACGGCACCACGTAATTGTTGGTCTGCTTGCTTTGTGTCAACGTTTAACTTAAATGCAACTTCAACAGTTGAGTCAAAGTTTGCAAAATCAATATCTTTTACTAATTGAACCGCATCGTTTACAGCGTATTCTTTCTTGCTGTCAACCTTTTTCAGCGCTTCAAGGTATTTCTTACCATGTTTTTTAGCCATCTTGTGTTTTCCTCCTTGCAAATGTGGTCTAACGGGTTTACCTCCCACTTGGGAGCCTCCACTTTAGTAAAGGTCCCGGTCTGCCAGTTGCTTAGTCTTCAACAGTGAAGCCCATGCTCCGTGCAGTACCTTCGATCATGCGCATAGCTGCTTCAACATCAGCAGCGTTTAGATCTTGCATCTTAGTTTCGGCGATTTCCTTAACTTGATCCTTGGTTACCTTAGCAACCTTCTTTGTGTTAGGTTCACCGGAACCCTTTTGAACACCAGCGGCTTTCTTAAGTAATACGGCAGCAGGTGGGGTCTTAGTAATGAAGTCGAATGAACGATCTTCATAAACGGTAATTACAACTGGGATCAACATACCCTTTTGGTCTGCGGTCCGTGCGTTGAATTCCTTAGTGAATCCCATAATGTTAATACCTGCTTGTCCAAGTGCAGGACCTACTGGTGGAGCTGGTGTAGCTGCACCGGCAGGAATTTGCAACTTAACAACGTTAGCTACTTTTTTTGCCACGAGACAAAACCTCCTTAGTCCGTGTTGTGGTAATGATGAGGCAGTAAGTTTTTTACCTCTCCCACAGTATGCTTATAACATACTAAAATAACTTACCACAAATTTGTTTGTAATTCAAGATTTTGGGATAGATTAATCGTCCATCGTATCAATTTGGTCAAATCCAACTTCTGCACTAGTTTGACGACCAAACATTTCAATTTCGACGTTTGCTTTCATCTTTTCATGGTCCACTTCGGTTACCTTCCCGGTGAGATCAGCAAATGGACCAGCGATGATCTTAATGTTATCACCAACATTAACATCAATATCAGTTCTTGCCACATCTTGGCCCATCCGCTTCATGATCCGGTCAACTTCTTCAGGAAGCAGTGGTGTTGGCTTTGAACCACCACCATGTGATCCAAGGAACCCTGTTACACCTGGGGTATTTCGTGCAATGTACCATGCTTGGTCAGTCATTACCATTTCAACTAATACATAACCAGGGAAAGTCTTTTCTTCAGTTTCTTTGGCTTGGCCGTCTTTAACTGTGCGGACAGTTTCTTCAGGTACCACTACCCGAAAAATGTAATCTTGCATTCCCATTGATTGTGCACGTGATTCCAAATTGCTTTTAACCCGGTTTTCATAACCAGAATAAGTATGAAGCACGTACCAACGCTTTTCATGTGATTCCATGATAATTCTCCTTTATTGATCCATAAATTGTTCAAAATAAAAAAACCTCGCTCACCACGAAGTTTTGCTTCTCAAACATTGTAACAAAAAAAGCGGTCATTGACCACCTTATCTTACTTCACAAATGCTAACATCCCGGTTTGAATGATCCAGTCAACTAATGCGAAGAAAATAACAAAGAAGATCGTCAACGAAATAACAACTCCTGTATCTCGCCGGTTTTCTTTCCAGGTTGGCCATACAACCTTATGCATTTCTTGACCAACACTCTTTAAAAATCTGAATAAATGCATTGTTTGCCTCCACACTACCTTGTTTCACGATGAATTGTATATTCACCACAATGTTTACAAAATTTTTTTAATTCGAGTTGCTTGGTTCGTTCTGGGTTAACAGTAACAGTATAATTACGAGTGCCACATTTACTGCACTCTAATCCAACTTTTTTCTGGGACATTACTGTCACCTCCATACTGTTTAAGGTTATCATTTTTTGAAAATGAAAACAACTCCAATCCAACAACCGGGACTGGAGTTGCTACAAACAAGCAGACAAAGTGAGCTAATTATTCATATAAGTATCTCAAAAACTTTTGTCGTGCTCTTTCAAAAGCACTGCGTATTGATAATGGCGAGCAACTTAAACGGTGCGCAATTTCTTCTGGGCAATGGCCAGAGTTAATCATTGTAAAAGCATCACGCTCTAGTAATGAACAACTTTGCAAGAATTGCCGATAAATATAGCGAAACTCACTAGCATCATCAGGACGGAAATGGGCATCAACTAATCGTTGATCGATATGTAGATCCGTAATTGGCTCTACATTTTCAACAGGGATCCGTTTCTTCGCCACTTGTTGACGGTACAGGTCACGAATTTTATTCAATAGTGCCTGCCGTAAATACCAACAGAAACGGACACTTTGGCAATGATTATAGTATGAGCAGGAAGTCCTATATAACACAACCGCAGCTTCCTGTTTCCAATCCTCAAGGGGCAATTCAGTCAAATGAAATTGGTACCATACCTTACAAATTAATGGTAAGTACTGATCATAAAGTTTTGAAAAACTTACTGAATCATGCTCCACCACTTTCTCAATAAGCAAGCTTTCTTGGGCTGTTGATTTAGCATGGGTTTTACTCATGGACTACAACCTCAAACCTCGCTAACAACAAAAGGCCCCCACTTGAAAATTAGTTGCCTAATCATCTCACCATCACAGCGTCATGATGGAGGGTAGCAAATTAACTTTCACATTGATTTACCGGTGGCTTTTCTCCTGCGTTTCGTTCCGCTGTCGCAAAATTTGACCACCCTCGTTTGTTGTCTAGGATAATTTACCAGACTTTATGACTAATGGCAATAGGTAAAACCTTTCACTAATCTAAGGATAAGGAACATTATCCCTTATTCTTTGTTAATTCTGCACTTAATTTTTTTAAATTATTTTAGAGGATGCCGAGAACTGAACCCTTGATAAATTAAAAGGCTGGCAGCCACGCTCGCATTCAAACTTTGAACATGGCCAATCATTGGGATCGTCAGCATTTCATCACATGTCTTCTTCAGTAGAGAAGAAATTCCCTTACCTTCATTACCAATCACAAGAGCCACAGCACCTTTAGCATCCCAGCGGCGGTAATCTGTCCCTTTCATATCAGTACCAAATAGCCATACGCCCCGCTCTTTTAGCTCATTAGCAGTTTGAATAAGGTTGGTAACTCTGGCAACTGGAACATGTTCAATTGCGCCGGTCGACGTTTTAGCAACAACTGAGGTCAGTCCAACGGCACGTCGTTTAGGAATGATAATCCCATGGACACCAGCAGCGTCGGCAGTTCGCAAAATTGACCCTAAGTTGTGTGGATCAGCCAATTCATCAAGAATTAAAAAGAATGGCGCCTCATCATGCCGAGCAGCATTATCAAATAAGTCATCAATTGTTGCATACTTATATGCCGCTACGGCCAACGCAACTCCCTGATGATTTTGATGGTTTACCATCTGATCCAACTTAGTCTTTGGAACATTTGAAATTACTAAGCGACGCTCCTTAGCTAATTTCACTATTTGCGAGATAGCATCCGTTTTTAATCCTTTTTGAATAAATACCTTATTAATTTCTTGATCTGATTTAAGAGCCGCTACTGCAGGGTGACGGCCAATAATAAATTCTGGAGAATCATTGTTCATATTGAATCCTTCCTAGGTCGACCTGTTTAATACACCAAGTGCATAATTCATTCAGCCGTTCCTGTTGTCCTGATAATTTCAAGTAACCCATCAATGCTTCAAACCCCGTCGAGATCCGATAGGTGATTACTGATGTATGTTTGGCGTGTGTATAGCTATTAGCATTGCGTCCACGTTTGAAAAATTCCCATTCTTCATCCGTCAGCTTATCTTGATCTTCCATTAACTTGATCAAGCCAGCTTGCGCTTTAGCAGAAACATACGAAGTAGCCTTTTTTTGAAGACGATTTGGCTTTGACATTCCTAAATCTAATAAGTGTTCTCGAACATATACTTCATATACCGCATCGCCAAGATAAGCCAGTGCAATCCCATTTAATTGTTGAAAATCAGCTTTTGCCATACTATTCCTTCCTATAACGTGTTCCCTGAGGGGTATCTTCTAAGATAATTCCCTGAGCTTTCAAGTCATCTCTAATCTTGTCACTCAATGCAAAATCTTTGTTCCGCCGTGCTTCATTGCGCTGATCAATCAGTTGCTGAATCGCATCATCATCAATTTGGCCAGTAGCAACAATCTTGACCCCGAAAATACTCAATAATTCCTGAAGTAATTTTTGAATGTCAGCAATGTCATCTTGATTAACTGATGCTTGTTTAGCGTATACATTGGCATACTTCACTAATTCATAAACAACCGCAATCCCGTTTTGAACATTAATATCATCATTCATTGCTTCAATAAAGTGTTCCTTAAAATCACTTAACTTGCTTTGAACATGAATTTCACTACCGTCGTGGGCATCGTTCTTACGGTATTCTAAATTATTGTAAGCATTTTGGATATGTTCCAAATTATTCTTAGCATCTGTTAGATTAGCTTCACTATATTGAATTGGCCGCCGATATTGGGTAGTGGCCATAAAGAACCGTAGCACTTGCGGATCAACGTGCTTAATAATGTCGTGAACAGTAATAAAATTATGCAAAGACTTGCTCATTTTTTCGTTGTCTTTACCAATCGTAACGAAGCCGTTATGCATCCAGTAGTTTACAAACTTCTTTCCAGTAGCAGCTTCTGATTGCGCAATTTCATTTTCGTGGTGTGGGAATTCCAGATCTTGCCCACCAGCGTGAATGTCAATTGTATTATCCAAATACTTGGTGGACATTACTGAACATTCAATATGCCAGCCTGGCCGACCTGCTCCCCATGGTGAATCCCAGCTAATTTCACCTGGCTTTGCAGCCTTCCATAGTGCAAAATCCATTGGGTCTTCTTTTTTACCAACTTCGTCTGCACTAACGTGTTCACTTGCCCCAACCTCTAAATCGTCGATTGATTGTCCAGACAACTGACCATAATTTTTGAATTTCCGTGCTCGGTAATAAACATCTCCATCGACAACGTAGGCGTATCCCTTATCAATCAATTTTTGGACAAAATCAATAATTTCTGGAATATTTTCCGTAGCTCGCGGATGCATCGTGGCTGGTTCAATATTAATGGCATTGGTATCTTCCATAAATGCCTTAATATACTTATCAGCTAGTTCTGGAACGGTAATTCCTTGGTCATGGGCAGCTTTTATCATCTTGTCATCCACGTCTGTGAAATTAGAAACGTAGTTAACCTGATAACCAATGTATTCCAAATAACGGCGCACAGTATCAAAGGCAATCGCACTCCGCGCATTGCCAATGTGAATATAGTTATAGACTGTTGGCCCACAGACATACATATTAACCACACCTGGATGGACTGGATGAAATTCTTCTTTTTTGCGTGTTAAAGTATTATATATTTTCAGCATATGCAAAACTCCTTTGTGGGCCTGATTTGATAAGTTAATAGTAACATAATCACTGCAGAGACCTCACTTTTCTCAGAAAAAATTTTGAACTGTAATAATTATTTACTTTTTGGTCACACTTTCTTCACAATCTATTGGTAATATATAAACCGTAGTAGAAATTAACTACTACGTATTAACCGAAACCGATTATTTTTCAATTACTCCTCCCAATAGTAACCGAAAAATATCCTTTACGAAATCTTCCCCAAAGATATTCGTAAGAAGCCGTGGTTCTCCCAAGCCACGGTTTTACTTTAAATCTCCTAATTACTTCTGAAATTGAAATAAAAGCTTTCCCGATTTTGTTTCAACTCTCAGAAGTGCAAATAAGGCCTCAAACGTTTATTTTCCCGAACGTTTGAGGCCTTTTGTGTATCCTTATAGATCCTTTTGATCTGCTAAAGAACTTATCACATAGTTTCTTTAGTCTTGATCATCTTTTGATTGCTTATCATCTTCACCAATTGGCTTGCCAGAATGAAGCGGTCGAGCAAAAATCATCCGCCCTGCATCAGTTTGCAGTGCACTGGTAACTTCAACTTCAATGTTTTCATTCATGTAATAGCGCCCATCTTCAACAACCACCATCGTTCCATCATCCATGTATGCAACACCCTGTTGCCGTTCAGTACCCTTTTTAACGACTGTCACGTGGAGATGTTCACCCGGAATTACCCGAGGACGTAGTGATTTAGCCAGATTATTGATGTTTAATACCTGTACATTTTGAAACTGAATAACTTTGTTAAGGTTCCAGTCATTCGTCACAATCACACCATCAACTTTTTTAGCTAGGGTGATTAACTTACTGTCAACTTCTGGAATATCCTCAAAGTCACCTTCGTACATCTCAATTGGAACAATTTTTTCACTCCGCAGTTTATTTAAAATATCTAGACCACGGCGTCCACGAACCCGTTTAATACTTTCGCCAGAATCGGCTATGTATTGTAATTCATACAAAACAAAATTCGGTACTAATAATGTTCCTTCCAAAAAGCCGGTTTTCACAAGATCATAAATTCGCCCATCAATTAAGATGTTGGTATCCAATATTTTATAGTGATGGTAATTAGCATCCTGCTGTTTGATAACATCACCCGTCTTACCGGTGAGTTCTTTATTATTACCACGTTTTAGCGTTAACAACGTTCGCCAATCATCTAAACGGGTTGTTCCCATTCGGAACCCAAAGTAACTGAAGATAATCATCAGCAAAATTGGAATAATGTTATTAACTACGGGGATATGCGTCCGCCATAGTGGAATAGAAATTAAAATTGCTAAGATCAAACCAATGATTGTCAACAGTGCACCAAAAAATAGGTAGATGGGACTCTTTTTTGTTAAATAATCTTCCACTCGCTGGATCAATTTCAGGACCCAACCAATAGAGATTAATGACAACAGCCAAAAAATAATTCCACCAATTAAAATATCAACAATTACCATCAAGACTGAATTATATTTAACCCCAATGGCTGGCCACACTGGCGGTAGATAATAATAACCCATTGCGGCCCCAAAAACTGTAAAGATTAGTCTAACGATTCCTTTACGCATTTGATGTCCTCCTTTCTTTTTGATCTCCTATCTATGCTAACGCGATTTTCAATGTTTCGCCAATTGTTGTAACACCAACGACCTGAATATTCTTAGGTGGTTCCCAATTTTTGAGATTATTCTTAGGAATAAAAATCCGTTTGAATCCTAACTTAGCTGCTTCTGCCACCCGCTGTTCAATTCGATTAACACGACGAATTTCGCCAGTTAACCCCAGCTCACCAACAAAAGCATCCGTTGGTCGGGTTCCTTTGTCACGATAGGATGACGCAATTGCTACTGCTATGGCTAAATCAATTGCCGGTTCATCTAATTTCACTCCACCAGCCGCTTTAAGATAAGCATCTTGGTTTTGCAACAACAGATTGGCCCGCTTTTCTAACACTGCCATAATCAAGGAAACCCGGTTACGATTTAAGCCCGTCGCTGTTCGTTGGGCATTTCCAAAAACAGAAGGCGTGATCAATGCTTGAATTTCTACCAGAATAGGTCGTGTTCCTTCTAAAGACACGACAACAGCTGAACCATTGGCATCTTTTAAACGCTCTTCCAAGAAAATCTCGGATGGATTTGCTACTTCTTTAAGTCCATTAGCATTCATTTCAAAAATGCCTAACTCATTAGTAGAACCAAACCGATTCTTTACAGAACGCAATATTCGGTAGGTATGGTGGAGATCCCCTTCAAAATACAAGACCGTATCCACCATATGTTCCAGAATTTTAGGTCCGGCTAGGATACCACCCTTTGTAACATGACCAACTACGAAAACGGTAATGTTTTTACCCTTTGCAATCTGCATTAACTGTGCTGTCACCGCACGAATTTGGGAAACACTACCAATCGCTGAAGTAACATCAGTGGCCTGCATGGTTTGAACTGAGTCAATCACTACATATTCAGGATTCATTTCATCAATCGTTGCCCGAATACTATCCATATTGGTTTCAGGATAAATATAAAAGTCGTCGCCAGAAACGTCTACCCGCTGAGCACGCATTTTGATCTGGTTCGCACTTTCTTCTCCTGAAACGTATAGTACAGAGTGCCCTTCTGCACTTAGCTGTCCGGAAACCTGTAAGAGAAGCGTTGATTTCCCAATTCCAGGGTCCCCACCAATTAATACCAGTGATCCTGGAACGATCCCTCCTCCTAAAACACGATTCAATTCGGCCAGTTTTGTTTTGACCCGCGGTGTTTTTTGAGTATCAATTTCATTAATTTTTTGCGGTTTGGCAACAATACCAGTTAAAGTAGTCGTTGGTGTCTTCACTGGTTTTACAGTTGACTGATCGACCTCTTCAACTAATGTATTCCATTGCCCACAATTCGGGCACCGTCCTAAAAACCGTGGTGAAATGTAGCCACAGTTTTGACAAACATAGTGTGTTTTGGCTTTTGCCATTCTCATCCCTCTTTACTTTTGGGTTGAGCCGAAACCACCTTCCCGATCAGCTTGTGGTGTTTCTTCATCATCTGCTGTCAAATAGGGAACAAAGATTCCTTGAGCAATTCGTTCGCCCTTTTTAATGTGGTAATCGGTCAATCCATAATTAATTAATTGAACAAATATTTCGCCTTCATTGGCAGGGTTATCATAATAATCTGCGTCAATCACGCCAATTCCGTTTGGAAGCACTAATCGACGCTTTAAAGGACCACTCGATCGGTTAACTAATAGTAATACTTCATTCGGTTGCATATAAGCCTTAATCCCAGTCGGTACCAAATATGGTTTCAGGCTTTGGTCACCATTTGTAATTTCATCCGTCGTAAGTTGCTTTTGCTGGTGGATTTTCCATAAAGCCTTGATAAAATTACCCTTCCAAATTGATGGAAGCGTAAAATCTTCTGCCGCCTCAAAATCATATCCGGCAGCCTGTTTAGTTTGCCGTTGTGGAATATGCAAACCATCATTTGCCTTTGCTGCAACAACTTTAAAACCCC
Source organism: Limosilactobacillus coleohominis (assembly GCF_016901675.1). Lineage (GTDB taxonomy): Bacteria > Bacillota > Bacilli > Lactobacillales > Lactobacillaceae > Limosilactobacillus > Limosilactobacillus intestinavium. The sequence goes on along the minus strand of NZ_JACJKU010000005.1, from coordinate 18,904 downwards.
GTTGCATCTTTTTTCACCTCGTTAAAATTTCATTCATTTTATTGTAACATGAACTCTGCTTGACTTTTATTAATAAACCAGTAACAATTTATTTTGTATCAAATCAAGCAAGAAAGGAATTGTTCAAGGGTGGAATTCAAACTACAAGCTAATCAAATCACTGCGATGACAGAAAACGGTGAATGGGCCGGCGAAGTGAGCTTCCCATTTGTCGACCGCGAGCAACGGCGAGTTGTCGTGGAAAGAGTTTTTGTGGTTCCCAATTTTCGTCATCACGGATTAGCAGCTCAATTAATGGAACAATTTATCGATTATGCTCACCAGCATTCCTATACCGTTAAAATTATGTGTCCATATGCTAAGCAATACTTTAAGTTGCATCCCGAAGCTCAATCCCTTCTCTTGCCGCAAGATCGTTGTTCAAAGGAGTTGTAAAGATGGATCAAAATAAATTAAAAGCACAGGTTGGTAAAGAAGCCGTTAAATATATTGATGATGGCATGATTGTTGGCCTTGGTACTGGATCTACAGTGCGTTACATGGTTGACGCCCTTGGTGAACGAGTACAAAAAGAAGGCTTAAACATTGTTGGTGTTACCACCTCTAATCGGACAACTAAACAGGCCGAATCCTTAGGAATTACTATTAAGGATATCGATGACGTTGATCACATTGATGTATGTATCGATGGTGCTGATGAAGTTGATGATGATTTCAATGGAATTAAGGGTGGCGGCGGTGCCCTCTTATGGGAAAAAATTGTTAATAACGCCTCCACAAAGAAAATTTGGATTGTTGATCAATCCAAGTTAGTTCCACGGATTGGTGACTTTGGTGTCCCAGTCGAAGTCATCCCATTTGGAGCTCAACACGTCTTTAATGCGTTTGAAAAGAAGGGTTACAACCCACAATGGCGCATGGATGGCGATCAAAAGTATCGGACTGACGAAAATAATTTCATCATTGATATTAAGGTCGGTCAAATCCAAGACCCACACGCATTAGCTGAAGATTTAATCCATACAGTTGGTGTTGTTGAACATGGTCTCTTCTTAAATCGGGTAGATGACGTGATCGTTGGTCGCGACAACGGTCCAGAAGTTTTACACGCTAATAAATAATCACCTTGGGTACGTGAAAATGAAGTCGTAAACTGCTTTTTTCACGTGCCCTTTTAATCTCGCTAAATATAAGATTTTCAAGGAGCAAGCTACATGGACGAAAATACTAAAAAGATGTTATCTGGGCAACCCTACATACCAGATACAGACGAATTAAACCACCTTTCCAGTCGAGGACATCAATTGTGCCAAGACTATAACCAACTTTACGATACCGCCGCTGATCAAAGGAACGCTATTATCGACCAATTGTTAGGGCATCATGGTTAGAACTGCTACTTTCAAGGGCCGATTCACTTTGACTATGGCCGGTTCCTATCGGTTGGCGAGAATTTTTATGCTAACTTTAATTTCACCGTTCTTGATACATGCCCAGTAACCATTGGTGACAATGTAATGGTTGGCCCTAATGTCAGCTTGGTTACACCAATTCACCCACTTCGTTGGCAACAACGCAATGCTCGCAAACAGACAAATGGACAATTCACAATCTTAGAATTTGGTGCCCCTATTACCATCGGCAATAATTGTTGGTTAGCCAGCAACGTTACCGTTTGTGGCGGTGTTACCATTGGTGATGGCTGTGTAATTGGGGCCGGTGCTGTGGTTACCCATGACATGCCAGCAAATTCTTTAGTATTAGGTGTGCCCGCTAAAGCTGTTCGTAAAATCACTGCCGAAGATAATTTGGATTCGTTCCCCTACTAATTAAATACGTTATAATAGTGATTAACATCTTTTAAAGGAGTGACTTTTTGTGAGTTTTGAAATTACTGCAAATGATTTGCAAGATTTTGCGCAAGATTATGATAATCGACGTGATTCCGCTATTTTAGAAAATGCGGTGACCACGAATGGTGTTAGAGCTGCTAGCTTTAATTGGCATTCCATTGCTGATGACAGTCCCGTGTTTTCGATCGACTTATCTACTGGCGATGTTACTGACCAAAAGCAATCTGGGCGGTGTTGGATGTTTGCCGCATTAAACACGATGCGTCATGAAATGCAACAAAAGTTCAATCTTCCAGATAACTTTGAACTTTCTCAATCATATGCATTTTTCTGGGATAAGTTTGAAAAGTCTAATTGGTTCTATGAAAACGTCATTAAAACTGCCAAATTAGATATTGATGACCGCAAAGTGGCTTGGCTAATGGAAACCCCTCAACAAGATGGTGGACAATGGGATATGCTCTGCGCACTCATCGAAAAATATGGTGTTGTTCCAAAGACTGCCATGCCTGAATCATATAATTCAAGCCGTTCCAATGAAATTAACGCGGTTTTGAATAATCAGTTGCGCCACGATGCTGTTATTCTTCGTAATATGGTAAACGATGGTGCTTCAGAAGATGACCTAAACGGGATTCGCAAGCAAATGCTTAACAATGTTTTCCGCATGCTTTCCTATGCTTTTGGTAAGCCAGTTACCACCTTTGATTTTGAATACCGGACTAAAAAAGATAAAGAATTTCATCGGGATTCTAATCTAACCCCTCAATCATTCTTTAAGAAGTATGTTGGCTGGAACCTTGATGATTACATTTCAATTATTCAAGCTCCAACAGCTGATAAGGAATATGGCAAGACATACACCATCGACATGTTAGGTAACGTTGTGGGTGGCCGCCAAGTTAAACACCTGAACTTATCAATGAAGGACTTTAAGCAACTTGCTATTAACCAACTCAAGGGTGGCGAAAGTGTTTGGTTTGGTTCTGACGTTGTAAAGTACTCCAACACTAAGCACGGATTAATGGCCCTCAACACTTATGATTATGCAAAACTATTCGATACTGATTTGGATATGACTAAGGCCGAGGCCCTTGATTACGGTGAAAGCATGATGGACCACGCAATGGTTCTAACCGGAGTTGACCTCGTTGATGACCAACCAACCAAGTGGAAGGTTGAAAACTCATGGGGACCAAAAGTTGGTACCAAGGGTTACTTTGTCATGAACGATGCTTGGATGGACAAATATTGTTACCAAGTAGTCATTAATAAGAAGTACCTGAGTGATGACCTTCAGAAGGCTGCTGCACAGAAACCAGTTGTGCTTAAACCATGGGACCCAATGGGAACATTAGCCTAAATATTCATACAAAATAAAAAGACGGTATGACCCAGAACTGATTTACTAATAGTTCTGTCATATCGTCTTTTTTAATTATCGAATTGAACTTTCAATTACTTTATTAACGCTGTCTTTTTCGTTATCTACTAAGTCAACACGACTATTAATTACGCGGATATCCATATTAATCTCACGGGTTAATCCTGGAGTATTGATCTTTGGAGTAAAGAAGTCTTTGAATTCGTTTAATCGATCTATTGTATGGAAAATACCAGCAGTAACGGTGATATAAGTAGCAAATTCCATATCACCACCAACTGTTACTTCTAGCCAGTCCCATTCATTTCGTAACCAATCCCATGCCAACTGCTGACCAGCCGGGTTAGCCAGGACACCACGGTACCAAGCTCGTAAGTCCTGTGGTTTGATCACTTTAGTATTTTCAAACTCGTTCACCACCTTGGTTAACAGTTCTGGATCAGTAAACTTTGTAACTGCGAAGCACAGATCTTTCTTAAGCCCTGGATCAGCAGTTTTTTGGTAGGCACTGATCATTCTGTCAAACAGTTCAGGAGTACCATAATTTTCTGCTTCGTTTTGCAAGACTGCAGGACGAACGGAAGCAGGCAACTCAGCTAATTTATCAACAGAATTAAATAATTCGTGTGCCGCCTTTAGTGAGGCAGAATTCTTTGCATACAAGGAAGCGCTCAGTACGTATGGTCTGGTTAATTGATCATCATTGCTTTCCCCTGCTTCTGGTTGCCAACCGAGTCGCGTTACTTGTTGCTTGCTAATTTGATCAAATAGTTGGCGTAAGTTGTCTTCAAGAGCGGTACCAGGGATCACAAACTTCTTTAGTGAATTAGCAATTTGATACAATGCTGCATTAACAATTGCGAAATGACTGTTACTAAACCACTGCAGTAATGGTACTAGAGTAGCATAGCTAATTTCGCGACCTTCAGCTAATAAACGCAGATCTTGCAATAATTGTAATTGGGCAATGTTATCTAGTTCACCATGATCCAAAATATCGTTTAATAACGTTTCATCATACTTCACAATGAAATGGGAATTATTACCGACATTTAAGCGGAATGGTTGACCATTGTTAGCGCGTAACTCTTGATAATCACCTAAATCAAGGTCTGCTTGATCCATAATTTGTGGTGCAGCATCATAGTTGGCGTTTAACGGAATCTTCCATAACCGTCCTTGATCTTGACCTTGACCAATAAAGAATTGTTGCTGATGTAACTTCAAATGACCATCAATTACATTTGCAGAAACTACTGGGTAACCCGGTTGGTTCAACCATGAATGCATAATTTCACCAATTTGCATTCCTGATGCTTCACCCAGGGCATCCCAGAGGTCATCACCTTTGGCATTACCATATTGGTGAGCAGTGAAGTACTTCTTCAATCCCTTCCGTAATGCATCATCACCTAATAAGGACCGTACCATGACTAACATCCGCGATCCTTTGGCATAAACAATTGCCCCGTCAAAGATTGAATCAATTTCTGCAGGACTTTCTACGTTCACGTGAACTGGCTGTACACCATCGGTTGCGTCACGTTGCAATGCCATTGGGACTTCAGATGTTTGGAACATTTCCCAAATCTTCCATTCTGGATGAATGGCATCTACTGACAGGTATTCCATCATGTTGGCGAAACTTTCGTTTAACCACAGGTCATCCCACCAGTTCATTGTCACCAGATCACCAAACCATTGATGGGCTAATTCATGAGTAATAACAGTGGCTACCAGTTGCTTATTATCAAGGGTGGTGTTATCAGGATCTAACAATAAATATGCTTCCCGATAAGTGACCAGTCCCCAGTTTTCCATTGCCCCAGCTGAGAAGTCAGGCAGTGCTAGTTGCCAAGAGTGTTCCAATGGATATGGAGTTTGATAGAAATCTTCATAGAACTCAATTGCCCGCTTAGCGATTTCCAATGCAAAATCTAGTTCCTTAGCCTGGTGCGCCTTAGTTGCAAACACACCGATCTTGACACCGCTCTTGGTTTCAGTCAATTTCTTTTGCATATCACCAAATGCAAACGCAATTAGGTAAGTGGACATTTTAACCGTCCGCTTAAAGTAGTGGACACCATCTTCGCAACGTTCTTCTGGCATATTGGCAATAATTGTTTCGCCTGGCTGTTCATCGAACTTAATTGCTAAATCAAAGGTCGCCTTGGCTGCTGGTTCGTCCACACAAGGAAAGGCTTGCCGAGCTGCTGTCGTTTCAAACTGAGTCCCAATTAATTCCTTGCTTTCACCATTAACCTCGTAATATGACGGGTAGATCCCCATCATTGTGTCAGTAAGTTTGGCCTGATAAGTGATCTTCACAACTACTTCGCCAGTGGCTGGTAAAGTAATTTTAATGATTTCATTATCATCATCAACTGAAAAAGGAACGTCCTGATCGGACACCTGCACCCGATCAACTTGTAAAAATTTTTGGTTAACAGCAATTTCTGTGGTGTTAGCATGACCAGTAATCGTGGTGACACCCTTGATCATTTTTGATTGACGATTAATATCTAAATAAATTTGGTAATTATTAGGTGTAAAGTCTTCAACTAATCTTTTACTCATTTGATATTCTCCTTACTCAACTACTGGTTTTTCAATTGGTGCTAAGAAGTCTTTAACAATGTCGTATATTGTTTGACTCCAAAAATCTCGTTCGTGATTAGCACCCTTCACCCGGTATGCCTCTACTGAAACCCCATGTTCTTCTAAAGCATGATACATGTCTTCCATTTGGTGATAAGGAACCACCTTGTCAGCATCACCATGCAAGAGTAAAAATGGTGGGTACTTTTGACCGTCTTTAATTTGATATAACGGACTCATTTGACGCTTAATATCATCCCACTTACTTGGATCAGTACCAAACAGTGAGTACTGTAAAATATATGAACCTGGTACCTGAGAAGCATTTTTAAATGTATCTACAACATCTGTTGGAGCAAAGCAACTAACCACTGCATTTACTGCATCCGACTGATCCGCATATTCAGCGGTCTTATAGCGGGAATCATTAGGGGTCAAAGCAACTAATAACGAAGCGTTTGCTCCAGAAGAAGTCCCCCAAATTGCTACTCGTTGAGGGTCAATTGCATATTGTTCAGCGTGAGCCCGTAAGAAGCGGATAGCAGTTTTAACATCTTGCAAAAATGCTGGAAAACTATGACCATCTAATGAATTTCGGTGTTGCACAGTCGCAACAATATAACCAGCCTTAACAAACTGAACTAACTGGGGAATTTCTTCTCCCATGGTGGGTTGACGCCAAGAACTGCCTTGAACGAAAACAATTAATGGTCGCGGATCACTTTTCAAATAGTCGTATCGTTGGGACCAAGGGGCTAAAATATCCATCTTTAATGCTTCACCATCCACTGCTGAATATGTTACATTTTCAATCAGACGAACTTGGCCTTTCATGGCAGCATTGTTGTTAATTTCATGAATTGTCATGCTAGTTCTCCTTTATAATTTCTTTATCTAATAGTGTCAGATGTTCATCAAAGTGGTATACGATTGGCTGTCCGTTAGGCACTTCAACTTGATCAATCTGGTCGTCCGGAACTTGTTCGATGTATTTAACCAATGCCCGCAGAGAGCTTCCGTGAGCGACAATTAATTGGTTTTGATTATCTAACAGTCGTGGAGCAATTTGGTCCTGCCAATAAGGCAAAATCCGCTCCAAGGTCATCTTAAGGCTTTCACTTAATGGTTCTTGAACTCCCAAGCGATCATAACGTCGCTCATGTTTCCGCTGTTTTAACCGCGGTGGAATTTCAGTATAGCCACGACGCCAGCGATGCAAAGTCTCTGCTCCGACCTGCTCTTTGACAAGCGCCTTATTTTGACCACTAAGTGCGCCGTAGTGACGTTCGTTTAAACGCCACGTTTTATGAATTGGGATATATAACTGGTCAATCTCTTCCAGAACGATGTTAGCAGTCATAATGGAACGCCGCATATATGAAGTGTGTACATCGTGAAACAGGTAACCACGTGCTCGCAACTCTTGTCCAACTTTATGCCCCTGCTCAATTCCCAGCGGTGTTAATGGAGAATCACTCCATCCCGTAAAGACATTGTCAAGGTTCGCTTGACTTTGTCCATGTCGAACCATTACTAACGTAGACATTACTTTCTCCCCTTTCGTCATGGCTTTATTTTACCACCTTCAAGTTGAAAAACTGCCGTTATTCATGAATCTCAATAACATTTGATTATCGGAAAACAAGAAAAGGACCATGACTTCCGTCATAGTCCTTTTCTATAGTAGTGCGGCCAAGAGGATTCGAGGTTGCAACTAATTAATCCTTTAGTATCAACGGTTCAGGCATTCAGTATATCCAACTGTGTGCAGAGCGTGTGCATCTTATTCAAGCCAGCTTTTTGCCATTTCGTCATCTAGGTCACGATCGTCTTTTACATAAACGTTCATAAATACTAGCAAAGAATTACCCATTCTTGCTGCAGCCCAAGGATACGACATATCTTTCTTATTAGCTAACTTAGTACATACAGTATGCCGGAAAGAATACATGGAAATATTATCATTCTCTGACTTGATACCTACTTTTTTACACAGTTTATCTAACATGTCGTTCATACTACGCTGATTGATCGGTTGGTTATTTGATGAAGACTTATAATCCCTAATGTTAAGGAAAACTAAGTCTTCTGGGTTGCTTAGCCCGTGCAACTTTAAAAATTTCACTTGTTTCTTATGAAATGCTTTAATAAAACTTAATAGCGACTTACTAATTGGCAGGCACCGGCGTGAATCCCCATGAGGACGTGCCTTTAATGCACCATTGAAAGATTTTGAATAGTCAGACCAACTATCATCAATCACAAAAGTAGTATAATTTTTGAATTGTTCCAAGTTGCGGAAACGTAATGCTTGAATTTCTCCTGGCCGCATTCCTGTTTCAAGACCAATCCAAATCGCTAACTTAGTTAACCAGCGAGTAATTTCTGTATTGCTTAATTCGCTAATAATTTCATCCTTTAAAAGATTCAATTCATTATCATTAAACACATAACATTTGCTACCAATATCAAACTCATTCCGACGAAAAAACACATTAAGCGGTTTTCTTGGAACAGGATTCTTCTTAACAACTTTTCCAACTATAGTTTGAAAATAACTACGAATATGGGTTAAACGACGATCAATCGCTGAAGACTTACGTACTGTCGTGTTATGGTCTTTAACAAACTGACGCGCAAAATCGGCAATAGCTTCAGTATTAATTTGCTTAATTTTTGCCGACCCAAAGTAATGCTCAACTACGTCCGCAGAATAATCCCAATCACGATAAGTAACCGCTGAAACGGATTTTTTTCTTTTATCCACAAACTTGCGAAACTGTTCAGCAAAAACAGCATTACCATCAGCTCGATTAAGCCCATCCTGATAATCGGCCCACATTTGACGTTCCATTGCCTTGGCAGCACGTTTTGTTTTTGCATAACCAATAGGCCAATTCTCACGTTTTCCTGTTAGTTCATTAATCGGCTGAATTCGTACCTGAAATTCTCCTGCATGGTTACCTGTACTCTTTTGCTTGATCATTTTTAAATCAGTTCCTTTCCTTATTAAGAGGAAAGGTTGTACTTACTGATTACCAGTAATGGTACAACCTTAGCCTTTACTTTGTCCACTTTGATTCTTGGTGGTACCCGGCGTTTAATAGCCATTCCTGCACTTCTTTTAAAATGTAATACTTACGACTTGCCGTTGATAGTTGATGGTACGGCATACCTTGCTTTAGCAGACGATACAGCAGAGTGGTGCTTATCCCTAACGCTTTGCAGATTTGCCTGCCATTTAAAATTTCTTTCCCAAACATTTACATCTACCCTTTCCTAGATGATAATGAAGGGGATAACAGTTTGTTGTCAGGAAGCGACTTCCCAATGTTGGTGACGGGGGTTAGTCGCTTTTTTTGTTTGCTGTATAACCTTACAGTTCCAAATCATTATCCTTACCATGCATCTTATTCATCTGACCATCACTAATTGACTTGGAATTGATATTTTCTCTTCCTTTATTTAGTGCTTTAGTTCTTTCACGTTCATGCTTCGTTTGCGAATATTCGTATCGCCAAGCATGAAGCTTTGGTTGATACATAAGGCGCCCCCAAGGCTTGTTCAAGTCAAATAGGTTTACCTTTTGCTTAAAATCGATGTGGATCATAAGTTATCAACTCCTTTGTTAAAAAGCCAACTGATTATCGCAACCGTCATGATAGCTGGTGCTTTCCACCAGCCAGGTACCACAGCCGCTATTGCCAAACCAATAAATAGTTCAAATAACACTCGGTTAATACAACGACTAATGTTGTAATCCAGCATATCGGTCTTAGCAGCATACTTTTCACACTGCTTTGCACGAAAACTGGCGGCATTCTCAGCTTTTTCAGCCTTCTTTTGCGCTTGTTTAACGTCTTTAACCCGCCGCTCTAGTTCATCGTAAACCGCGTCCTTAATTAATCCATCAATCGAATAACCGGTAATCTTGTTCAAGTCGTCAATCACAGAACGGGTTACATCGGTGGTCGATACTTGAATACCACCAAGCAGCAAACTTTTGATTACTCCGGCGATCCGATTATTAGATATGGTGTTGCTCCGTATATTATCGGACATTCCCTTTAAATCAGCGTACATAGCATCATTTGTTCGGGCAACATCGCTCATATTCCTTGTCTGATTATCAAGTCGGATTTGAAAAGCATCAACCTTTTGACTTACACCATTAAGGTTATTTTGCACGCCCGCATTAAACGCGATGTTTTGGGTATCAACTGCAGTCTTAATGACTTCATTCCCCTGGTTCCGGACCGTCTGGTTGATGGAATCTGTTGACTCCTTCAAATCCTGCTTGTTGACTAGTGCTTTGGCTTGCTTCTGGGTCAGCATTTGGATTGACACATTGTCGACTTTCTTGCCGACGGCTTTGACGCTTTCGTTCAGTTGTTCGTTCGTCGTTGATTTCTTCAGTTTCGGTGGCAAGTTCGTGCTGCCGAAGGTGTTCTTGCTGTCGGCGTTGACGGTTGACTTCTTGTTCAAATCGTTTGATGTCGTTGTTACTTTTTTCTCTGACATTGTGATCATCCTTTCTTTTACTATTCTTGTTAACTGATTTAGGTTGATAATCTGATTCGATTTCAACCTGTTTCTCCCAATAATTAATCAAAGCTGACTTGGTATAACCAACACCCAAACCGCGTGTAGATAAAACGCTGCCGGTTTGTCTATCAATCCGTTGGTAAAAATCACGCACGCTTAACCTTTTAGTCCCTTTCGCTGTTTTAATAACTTGATGGTATGTCCATGCTCTGCCCTTCTGGCGTTCAGTAACTGTGATGCCATAAGTCTGCAGAACGGCTTTGAAATCTGTCTCATTACTGACTTGCGATTTAACGTTATCAATAGTCTGTTTTAAGCGTTTGTTCCATGCTGATTTGGTAACTAACTTATCAACATCATGCCGTGTTTTGTTATTACTAAAGGGATTCTTCCATTCACGACCAGTTGCCTTTTCAAAATTCTCTTCCATATAAGTATTCAAATTCTTACGTAAGTGAAAAACCGAAAAGCGGTTAGTTGCTACCGTCCTTCCATCACGCTTAACGGAATTAACAATTAAATGGACGTGTAATTTACCATCACCGTCATTTAACCCTCCGGGGCCGTCACATTGAACACAAATTACTGACTGCGCATCACCAAAATATTGACTGGCGAATCCCTGAATTAACTTCAGTGCTTGTCGCGACTGTCCAGCCAAGTCACTGGTATCAAATTCGTTTTTACTAAAAGAGACAACAACCGATTGACATTGGTACTGCCGGTGTGGGTTGTATGCTTTCTTTAGTGACTGATGGAATTGTTCTTCAAGATATGGTGCTGATTGTACATTACTAATCTGACCATCTGCGTCATGTAACAGATTAAGATTGGTTCCCGAAACAGCTAGTGCCCGTTGATTTGTTTTCGAATTATTGTGTGCAGATCCCTCCAGCACATAACAAATGCGATTGTAGCTGCTATGACAAGCTCGGCTTTCTAATACAACCATTTTTAAGCACCCACCTTTTGCTTAATTGTTTCAATTAACTGGTGGAGTTCCGGAACTTGCTGATTAACTTGCTGGACATTTTTAACGATCCAATCCCAGCTTGGTTGATTGTCCGGATCATTTGAATTTAACTTATTAACACCATACGCAATCTGGTTAACGTTGTTTGCAATCCCGGTGATTTGTCGCAACAGCGCTTGAGTGCTAGCACTAATGTCTTCCATTAATGCTTGTTTCTGCAACTCATCTTCAATCGATTCACCATTGTTATCAGCAGCCAATTTGATCAGCATACGTAACGTGCTCGAATTATTATCAGCCTTCAGTTTTCTTCGTACTAACCAAAATTTCCGAAATTCTTTATTATTCATACGTACTTGCACCATGTGATTCTTCGTGTTGTCATTTTCCAATTCCGGATCTAAGTTATCTTCAACCATGATCATTTACCTCCTCACTATCACTAACATGATTAACGCTCGTCGGGCCGCTCTGCATGTCACACATGTTTTAAGCGGCGGGCAAGTAGTTAAACTTAGCTGTAAAACAGCTCGTTACTACTTGCAGGGGGATACCCCCTTGCCCCCCCTTCACCGGAGTACGAATCCTTTCATTGATAAAAGTCATTATTGTTTCACTTTCTTCCTATTAATATTCAATTGCTTTTTCTTCCAAACTTTCCAAAATTCGTACAACTCCCACCTAGATAACATAGGGCTGCCATTCCCATACTCGAAAAGCAGGCTGACACCAAAGTTGTCTTCTATATCAGGTGCGTTGTGTGAACTACACATATCGCGTTTAACATACGTGCAATATTCTCTTGCCACATCACGCCATTCAGGATCAACAGCTAAAATGTTGTATTCGGTATCAAACTTCATCAAAACGCGCTTTGCTGTTTCCGGTTCATACAAACCTTGATCAATCATTTGGTTAACACCATTTACGTATTTATCCAACGTTGTAATCGTTTGGGGAATCATTTCACCTGCTCGATTTAGGTAATCTTCCAATTCGTTAAATTGGCTCACCAACGTATACCGTGTTTCGCCCACCAAATTAATCAGGTTCATCAAAAATACGACATTCATCTTCGTTTTCATCGTTTAGTACTCCTTTCACTGATTCATCCTTTTTACTGTCATCATCTTGCTCATCTGCCACATTCGGATCGTAATATTCGAAGTCCACAACTTCTCCAGGTAGAATTGGACCTAAATCAAAGTCATCCATGTCCATCGCCTCGCTTAATTAGATTACTTATGACATTATCTTTTTAATATCATGCTACAACAAACGATCTTACATTATGTCAACTAAAAATCAGCTGTTCATAATAATTAATTAATGGTGGTTAATTCTGAACGTTAACCGTTGTATTACAGTAATCACAGCCCTTCCATTCATAATTATTTTATTATTTTATTTTCTAACTTTATTTTAGAACAACTTGAACACCAATATGTTAATCAAGAATCAAAAATGACAACTGCTGACATCCAAAAACCACCCACTTCAAAAAAATACGCTCCACGTAATGTGGAGCGCTTATTACCTATCTATAATCACCATTGGTTGCGTCCAACGGATTTAAATATTGGTTACGGTATTTGCACATATATGGAACTGCAACCTTATCGCCTGCTTTAATTGCCTTCTTAAATCGGTAAATCTTGTCTTTGTATTTACGATCGGCTTTGTCTGATTTACTTATATGATTAAGCACATAAACCATGTCATCATACTTGTCCGAATCATCCAAAGACTTCTTGTTACCAAAGCTGTATGTTTCCATAGTCTTCAAATAACAATCAAATCGGTCATTTGAACGCATAATGTTAAAACGGTCGGTTAGGATTTTGCTACGTTTCTTCCAATTATTATGTTCGTCATTATCTTCAAAGAATGTCGTCAAGAAACCGAACCCTTGCCAATCATCAAACAGCCATTGGTCCGGTTTGCAGGCACAGTCGTACTGCAAATTTATCCAAACAGGGACCGTTGGAACATAAAGTAACCCCATCCTGTGATTTAGTGTTCCGTATTTCATCGCAGTAAGATTAACAAAACGCTGAGATCTTTGGTGGATTGCAATAACGCCCTGGTTTAATAAGTCATATACTTCTTTGGGCGAATAGGTATTAGAACGAATAGATGCCATGGCATTGATTGAACCATTTAAAGCGCCGTTAAAACGCGTTTTTGTATTGAAAACCCAGGTTGAGTCATCCCAATCCTTTGGGTCAACACTACTATCCGCGAATTTCCTTTCGAATCCAGCTTTAGTCCCGATAGCTTTCAAGACCTGGCGATAATGTTCCGGAAGCTTGGCATTAAACAACTTATTTACACCGTCAAAGTCGAACTTAATACCAGGTTTTAAGACAGCCCCTTCACCGTCCGTAGTGATATTTAAAGGTATAATGTTATCACCATAAAATTCTTGTAAAGCATCATATAGGTGATTAGCCAGATATCGGGTAATACTTGTGTATGTACTTGCAATCAGCGGGTCTGTGATTTTGCTTACGGGCATTTTTTCCATGCGGTTAGTCTGATAATTACGGGCTTGTTTAGTGGTAACAGCCTGGGCAGATTTACCGAAAATCACATTGCCAGCAAGCTTCCAAAATAATTGTTCCCCATCGTATTTAAGATATTCACTACTGCCTTTGGGATAACCGTCACGTTTTCTTTTTGCTAGATCACGTTTTTTGCGAAAATCAAATTGAGTCTTACCGTATACATTTAATTGCTTCCACGTTTGTGCGGGGATAAAGAGCGAATGTACTTTGATGCGGGCACCATGCTCATAAGCATTGATTACATCAATTAATGGAAGTGAATTACTGGACTGATGTTTAACATAAATTGGTGACCCAGTGCCCTTACCTTTTTGACCATCACGCATAGGAGTAGTGATGATGCCTTGATAATCGTCAGGATAATCAATATCAAACTCCCCGCATCCCATTACAAAGGGAAAACCAGCAAGTTTCTTTAAATGTTGATAAATGACATCAAAAGAATATGAGCACTCGCTCAACTCAACAAACTTACGCCCTATATCTGTTATCTGATGGCTCTTCTTAGCATTATAATTTAGGCAGGGCATTAGAATTCCAGCAGTGTTATAAGCAGAAGTCAAATCAAGATCCACGACGTTTCCATAAATGACCAAGCAACCGAAAGCGACATTATAACCGCCAAAGAAAGATTTCCTTGCCACTTCATAGCAATCCCGGTAACCAGTCTTGACACAAGCCAAAGGGTCTTTCTTAATATCACTTTGGGAATATTTATCATCATAAACTGACTGTTCAGGATGTTTTTTCAGTTCAGCCGCAACCTGGTTCATCGCGTATTGTCCTGTAGTCACAGGAAATTGACTAAAGTGATTAAAGTTAATATGGTAGGAACTGGCTACAGCTTGTAGAAACTTGATGGGTATTTCGGCATCATGGAAAACGTATTTTAAATAGGTATCTTTATCATCATGAAGTAGCTGCTTCATGTGTGACTTGTAAAATCCCCGAGGATGACCAGTTTTCACGTCATAGGCTTCTGTATCCAGTTTTTGAACGCCTACAATTCCCCCAAGGCTTTCCAAATTACCCTTTGGTGCTAGTAATCCAGCATCACGTATAGTCAATGTTATATGACAACCAGATTTACGATTATTGACTTCACTTGGCGTTTTGACTTTGAAGCAAAAATAATGATTAGTAAAGATATACTGTTTACGAAGTACGGTAATATCCATATGCTTTAGATTCCAACCTTTCAGGCAACTTATATCCACTCCCAAAAAGTAACCAGTCAACAACATATCTAGCCGATCTAACATTAATTGTTTGCCCTGCGGAACTGGATATCGTTCCTCTATTAAAGATGTAATCAAGGCAAAAAACCTGGTAAAGTTAAAGCCTTCTCCAGTAAGATTAAAAATTGACCCCACAATGTCTATTTTGTTCTTGTCAGGTCCAGTCTTATCTGGAAACCAGATACAAAAAGCAATGTTAATCACATCATCAAAACTGCGCGGCGTATTTGATTCTTCTTCAGCAACTTTATCAATCAACTTTAAGTCCTTAGCATTATCATGCGGTTTGTGGTGGATATCCCACTCCGCATCAATACTGACCACCGCGCGGACTTTACGGATCGTGTTTTCATCATCACCATAATTTCGACGCGGCTTGCTAACACCTTTGAAGAGTTTCTTAAGGAAATCAACCTGTGCGCTTAGAAATTCTTTTGGATCGTCGTGGGATTTTTCGTAGTAGGGATCCAAAATCCCTAAGACTGAATTGTGCGACACCCAAAAACCGCGATTTGAAGCGGATTGATAATTACTTAAGGGTGACACCATTTTAGTTGGTATCACCTTTTTTGGCTTTTCCCCAAGCATTTTTAAACCATCTGACGTATACAGCATTGACATCAATAGTTCCCGATAATAACTAACAATCTTATTTTGTGAGTTCAATAATTCGAAATTTTGCTGACGCAGTCTTTTTTGTTGTCTTGAAATCTTGGATAAGGTAGCCAACTTACTATTATTTTCCTGAATTTGACAGTAATTCTCAAAGTAGTCTTCTGACATAACGATCAAATGCTTTAGCTCGGTTTCAGTGCCGAAAGTAACGCATTCGACTGGGTCAACCAACTTTTTTAAAGAGTCAGCATCACCTTTAGCAGATTCCTTGATATAAGGTTTCAACCGTTCATTAAGAAACGGAACTACCTTTTGTTTAACCTGCTCGAGAAACGAATTTTCCCAGACATAAGCTTTCGCAAACAGGTTATGTTGTTTTTCCCTTGCAGTTGTAGCCATATATGGTTGCGACGAATACTCGTTGGGAGCATTCTGTAACACCAACTCACGCTTTATCTTTTTACGTGGCATTGGCGACCACCTCTTTCTTTTAGATTTTTATCCGTGAAAGAGAGGTATAATGAAATTGTGTTTAACATATGGTGCTGGACACATATAGGGTTTTATCATTTCCTCAACCTTCACGGTTGTAGGAATACTGATTGGGCATTATCCACGGCGGTGGGTAATGCCTTTTTTATATTCCAGTTCCAATCATAGAATGTATGTCATCTAAAAGTGCTCACCCAAAAACCTCTGGAAAAATAAAACGGAAAAAAGGCCGTTAAACGACTAAAAAGTTGAAATTTTAAAGTTTAATTTTAACCTCAAAATTTTTAATTAACGTCATTACTTAATTTGTATATTAAGTTAGCAAAATCATCGTAAAAGCACAAACTTTTAATACTAACATTTTGTTAATTACAAATTTATGACTAAAAATCGTTTTACAAAGGTGGCTGTCGCCACGCTTGACCTTGTGTAAAACATTTACACAAAGGAGAATTTGGATAATGAAATACTTTACGCGTGGAGAAATCATTAATCGAATAAAAACCAGTCTGGATGATTACGATGACAGCAAAAATATCGGTGACTTATTCGATGGCCTGTTTAATAGCGATTACTACATCATTGGTAGCTATAAAGCTGCTCTAGCGTTAGATAGTAATTGGCAAGCTGATTGGTATGATCTACTTACGCAGTATTCGGTGGACTTACCTGGTGTTTTCGGTGCTTTGCAGTTAGTACGACATTACAACGAGGACACGATAGGAATCGAAGACATTAGTATTGATGAGTTTCTAAATCCGGAAAAAATTGCTAATCAAGTCGAATACATCCTTGCGGCGTATCAAATGGACAAAATACTAATATCAAATAATCTGGACTATGAAAGTCGCTTGACCAAGCACGTTAAAGCCTTGTTATTAAAGTAAAAACGACCCCGTGAAGGAGCCGCTTTTGTGCAGATTTCTACTATTAATATAAATAACTAATTACTAGACATAATTTCAGCTTGAGCTGAGGTTATGTCTTTTTGTGTTTTAAAGGAGTAAATACTTATGAAGACTAGTCTGTTAACTAAAGGAATCAATCAATACTACCAACGTAACCGTCAAAATAAATATGGGAATTCATATTACCTTATGGCCAAAGATAAAGCCCCACTTGATGTTCTAAACGACCACTCAAAGTTTTTAATAACAACTTTTGATGGAAAAGATAATTATATTGTTGTTGGCGATTGTCGTTATTATCTGAATCAAATCAATTCTATTAAATGTACGCAAAATGAACGAATCCGGTTAGCCATTGTTGACTTAAATGAACTGGTTAAAACGAAATCTTATCCGTTTAAAAGTCAATATCGTAATAAGTTCACAGTTGAATTTAGAACGTTCGACGAATTGCGTTCATTAGCAAAGGGTCAATGGGAGGCTGGCGGAACTCCCTGGATCCATCAACAGGCCGTTTACAACAAAGATACTGGTAAATGTAGATACCTGTATGAATTGTCTTGCGGTAAGTTAGATCAGCTTGCTTAATTTTCAAACAAAAAGAAAAAAGCCCTTGCTCCGTGCAAGGACTTCTCTTTTAACGGCACCTAGAATTCACCGTAGTCATAACTAATAACATGTGAATAAATTATTGGGAGGTATCAATCATGGATTTAGTAAATAAAATCAATGACCAATTCAACTCTGATTTCGACCTGGATGAGGACGATTGCTTTGAAATGATGGGAGCAGTGGTCAAACTGTTCGATAATACAACTTACAACAATCTTCCTATTAATCAGGTCACTAAAGACTTAGTAGTAATCGCTATAAACTATGGACAACCAACTGTTGGCGGGTCCCGATGTGATTATGCTATCAGTGACCTTCTAAATGCCGTGGAAAACCACTTTCAAATTACGAGTATTAAACCAAATTATGTTAAATTGCTTAAACAAGAAATTAACCAATATGCGTTAAATCCTGATCGTGAACATCGCCAATTATCGGCTGTTTTGAACCAAATTTAAAAGTAGATCATTGAGATTACCAGATATGCACGACGAATTGTCAAACTAAGTGCAACGGTTCTTCAAAAAATACCTCACATGGAGTTTCATAGTTTAATACTTTTCTTGGACGTCGATTTAGTTGATACTGACAGAAGTTGACGTCCTTTTCTGTGTAATTATCAATATCGAACCCTTTAGGAAAATATTCTCTAATCAGACCATTAGTATTTTCATTAGTGCCACGTTGTTCTGGCGAGTATGGATCTGGCCAATAAATAGTGACTCCTAAGCGTTCTTGGACTTCGTCCAAGCTAAGGAACTCTCGACCCCGGGTATACGAATTCTTTTGGAATGGAACCTAGAAGATCTATTAATCCTTGATTAACATCACCGGTTTCCTTATGATCTATCTTTTTGATCAAAACCAACCGACTTAAACGATCAACCACTGTTAAAAGAACTGAATGTCCTGTTTTTCCCATTATGGTATCAATTTCCCAATCACCAATACGTTGACGATCATTAATAAACTTAGGACGATCATGAATTGAAAGATAATTAGTTTTTGGCTCCTGATGTTTTCTAGTGTTTTTAGGATGACGTGTACGGTGTTTATGTCTTAAATGTCTTTTAATTCCCGTATCACCGTGTGACGAGAACTTCTCACCCAAATTATGCT
>NZ_JACJKU010000040.1 GCF_016901675.1 Limosilactobacillus coleohominis | reverse complement strand
TTGTCGAAGCGGTTAAAAACTTAACTGCCGTGACAACGATAATTAATATACCAGTGACTATAGTGGGTTGTCAACAAAACTCAGCAAACTTTTTTAACTTTTTTGTAAAGCTGGACATTCGTAAATCAGTAAGTTTTAAAGTTCGATTTATCCAGATCGAAAACTACTTCTAATCGGAATTTATTCGTCTAAAAAGAATGTTGAAAATCATAAAGGCAATCATAAATTTCAATAGCTACTAAATCAATATTATCGAAAACTAAATCACGATCTGGATTGTACCGATCTACTACAAATTCACCACGATCCCTAAAATATGTCACCTTGCAAACCGGAACTCCATATTGAGCAAATTCACGGACCTGAAACTCTCTGCTGTTGTCCAACGTCATTGCATTTAGTCTGTTAATTATTTTTTGCAAATTAGAATGCATTTTAAAACTCCTTAAACAAAAAGAGTTTAGTGAACCTAAACTCCCATACTATTTTTGACTTTATCTGGTTTAACCATTAGTGCAAACATCCCGGCAAACATTCCAAAGTAATATGTCAGCACTCGCCATAGCAACATCGCTACTACCAACTTACTATGTGAACTTGTAAAAGCAGTAAAGAGGACCGCGAAACTGTATTCTGCACCACCAGTTCCTCCTGGGATTGGAAAAAGTGAAATGATCATAAAAATTAACGTATGTAAGCTCATCGCCATGATCAGATTCACTCCATGGATATTTAACGCTAATAAAATGAAATACGGAATAATGTAATATGCCAGTAATTGGAGGATAGTAACCCCAGCAACTTTAGCTAATTTTCCATATTCTGTTTTCATTTTGATACTTTCTTTATAAAAAGAATCCACCTTTTCATTTAATGAATACTTTATTTTGTCATAACGCTGCGGTTTAACAAACCACCTCACCGGCTTAATTACAATGTTCATCATCCGCTTAGTGAACCGGTACCAATACATGACCATGAGTAACGCAACAATTACACTCAAGTGAATAACAAAGCCGAACACGACCAGTAACGATAACACGTGCAGTTTTTCTTCAATATAGTGGAAACCAATTAATAAGCTAATGATGAAATTCACCACGATCATCGATTGGAACACCACAAACTTCATCAATAATACAGAACTAGCAATTCCGCCATCTACTCCTGATTGTAACATTGCCAGCAGTTGAGCGGGTTGTCCACCGGTTGAAAATGGTGTAATTCCATTAAAGAGTTGTTCAATCAGTGGCAGTCGTAATGCGTCCTTCCATGTAAAACTAGGATAACGGTTGCTCATGAAGATTTTAACAACTACCCCTTCAAGGCCAAGGTATAAGCAAATACAAATCACCGCTACCAAGAACCATCCCCAGTTCATGGTAGCTAAGTCACTACTAACCTCATGGAGATTAGTATTCCGCAACGAATAAGCAAAAATCCCACCACCAAGCAGGAGCATTAAGATCAGTACTAACCAATTCTTTCTCGACATATTACTTCTCCTTTGCCTGTGCAATATAGAACTGATGCCAAATCGTTGCCAAATGTTCTTTAGAATATCGTTGGGAAGCTTCAAGCGCCTTGTCCCGCAACTGCGCCAACCGGTCCGGGTTGTGAATAAGATCAGTCAATTTCTTATTCATAACACCAACATCCGCCGCCGGTTCATAATATCCCTCTATAATTGAATGGTATAAATCAAGGTCACGAAGCATTACCGGTGTACCACAAGAGAAAGCCTCCAATACCGACATTGGAAACAGTTCATTATATGAAGGTAGCAGAAATAAATCAGCAACGTTATTTAACTCAGCAATTTCTTGTCTCGAAACAATCCCCGGAAAGCGTAAATTAGCTGGCGGGTTATCTACCACTTGTTTGAGTTCTTTATAGCCATCCGTGATTGCACCAAAAGAAAAGCCACCAGCCCAGATGAACTGCACATCAGAATTAGCCTTAGCTAACCGAATGAAATCAGGAACCCCTTTCCGTTCCTGAACTTGGCCACTCCCTAAAACGACAAACTGATCGTCCGCAATATGCCATTTCTTACGTAGTTCATGCCGTCGTTTTGCAGTAACTGGATAAAAGTTATCGCTATCAACAAAGTTAGGGATGTATGAAATCTGCTCCTTTGGAATTCCATACGCCATCAACTTAGGGATAAAGGACGGGTTCACTACTACTAAATGGTCCATCCGTTTGTAAAACGCAATCACGTATCGATAGAAAATCCCCCGAAATGGTTGCGGAATTTTTAAACTGCCTTCCAAAGTTTCTGGTAAAAAATGAACGTAGCCAATTTTACGACCACGTTTCTTAGAAAATGTAGAAAAATAAAACGGCAGATCAATCGTATGGTAATGACTAATGTCACTCACCCTGCGTTTGTTAATGGCAATATCGAATTCATCGCTAAAGCGATTTTGCAGCATTTTGACTAGTTCAATGTAGGCACTGCCGACTCCTTGCCCCTTAACTTTGTCAGCTGATGAATACATCGTGATTTTTAGCATTAGAATCTCCTTGAATGATGAAACAAGTGTCGCCGGTGTTCTTGCTTCAATGCTTGTTCCTCAGCGACCCGCATTTGACAATCTTCGTAAAATTCAACGACTCTCCGACCAAAGACTTCTGCAGAAATATCGTGAAGTTTCTGTTCGCGCTTTACCTTAGCTTCTTCTACTGGTGGATTTTGAATATAATGCAAAATGCCCTTGACCAAATCAGCACGTTTTTGGAAACTCATTCCAATTCCCGGATCATCAATCAATTGATCGGTATATTCACTACGCCGCACAACGATTGGCACATCAGATGCCAAAGACTCATCATAAGTTAGACCTTGCGATTCAGAATCTGACGCTGACACAAAGACATCCGCAATTTGGTAATAATGAGGCACTTCATCGTTACTGATCTGCCCAGCAAACGTAACGTGGTCGCGCAGGTTCATTTCTCGAACCTGACGTTCTAGGGATTGCCGTGCCGGACCATCACCAACAATTAATAATTGGGCAGTTGGTTCCTTAGCTAAAACGTCCGGCATTGAAGCGATCAACTCTTGAATATTCTTTTCAAATGCCAGCCGACTTAATGATAGCAGCACAGGTGTGTCGCGATCATAACCATATTTCTGACGCATGGATAATTTTTGCTCAGGTGTGTCCTGCAAACGGTAGACCCGAAGATTAACCCCGGTAGGAATGACTCGAATTGGTGACTCTACATGATAGCTTTCCAAAGTGTCGAGGACCCGTTCACTAGGTGCAATCACCCCTGCCATGTTCTTTAAGTACAAATGTGCTAATCTGGCAACATCTTTAGGTTTCAATACCCGGCCGTTGGCAATGTAATGCAGGTAATCCTGGTACATTGTGTGGTAAGTGTGGATACAAGGAATCCCTAATTCCTTTGCCACCATTTTACCCATCACACCAAGCGAAAACTCCGTCTGATTGTGAACAATATCAAGATCCAGCTTTCGGGCAATGCGCAATACTTTTAGCCAGCCAGTAAATGCAATTCGTCGATCTTTAAAAGAAACAAACGGTACACTTGGGAAACGGTAAATCCCGTCTTCTGGAGAATCCGTTGCTCTGGGATCGGAAGATGTAAAAATATAAACATGGTGCCCTTGAGCAATCAATTCGTCACGTAAGGTCTTAATGGAAGTCGCAACCCCACTGACCTGCGGAAAATATGTATCTGTAAACAGTCCAATATTCAACCGAAATTCTCCTTTGCAGAGTTATTGATTCTTCGTACAACATATTCTCACTATTTTAAACGTTCTCGTATTATGTCGCAAGTTAAGTTGCTTAATAAAAAGGCCAAAATCTGTGATCTTGACCTTTTATTTTTCCTGGTATAAATCGGGAAGCGTCTTTTTAATTAACTGTTCGACTTCACTTGCGTTCTGCAGGCTGAGAGCCTTATGCAAAACCGGCTGTAATTGTCGCGCAGATAAACCACTAATTAAGTGTCGCAGTGACAGAACGTGATCAGCTGGTACCGAAAATTCGTCCAGTCCCATTGCTAATAATAACGGTTCTGCAACATGCAAAGCAGCCATTTCACCACAAAGGCTGACCCATTTACCTTCAGTATGCGCTTGCCGAATAACACGAAAAATTGATCTCAACATCGCCGGATGCAGTGGTTGATATAAGGACTTAGTATCATCATTAGTCCGGTCAGTTGCAAACAAGTATTGCACCAAATCATTTGATCCAATACTAAAGAAATCAGCGTATTGCGCCAGTTGATCAGCCATTGTAACGGCTGCTGGAGTTTCGACCATCATTCCGACTTGAATATCATCGGCCAAATCGTATCCTTGCTGTTTGAGATGGTCAATTTCTTGATCTACTATATCCCGTGCTTTCCTAAATTCAGCAACGGTTGTTACCATTGGAAACATAATAGCAACTTTTCCATATGCTGATGCACGAAGCAGAGCACGTAATTGTGGACGAAGCAGTTCTTCATGAGCTAAGCCTAACCGAATACCGCGCATGCCAAGTGCAGGATTTAACTGGTAATTATCCACCTCGAGATTATCAACCAGCTTGTCATTGCCAATGTCGAGTGTCCGTACCACGATCAGTTGGTCTGGCATCGCCGTAACTGCTTTTTTATATGCTTGGAATTGCCGCTCTTCACTTGCTAACTGAGCATCCTTCATGACCATAAACTCAGTCCGGAATAACCCGATTCCTTCAGCACCGCTATCAGCAACAGTACTGATCTCATCAGGTAGCGAAATATTAGCAGAAACCCGAATTCGTTGACCATCAGCACTCCGGGTTTCTTCATGCTTCAGCTTGCCAAGCAGGTTATTCCCACGCGCGTATTGAGCAGCCATCTTTTGATAGTCGTCAATTTCTTGTGGTGAAGGTTGCAAAATGACCTTACCATGAATCCCGTCGACAATTGCGACCATATCGTCATGAGCATACTTAGTAACTTCATGAGTCGCCACTACTCCGGGAATTGCTAGTTCTTCCGTTAATAATGAGAAATGTGAGGTAGCACCACCTAAGTCGGTCACAATTGCTGCCACCAATTGCCGGTCAAACCGTACAATCTGGGTAGGACTAATCGAATGGGCGATCACTACTGCCCGGTGATCAAGGTTTGCAGCATCCGGAATCGGCTTATGCAGTAAATGACTAAGCATCCGTTGTCCAAGATCGTTTACCGCATTATTCCAAAATGGGCTGCTTACCGCCACCGTTGACAACTTTTTTAACTGACTTACCAGTTGTTCAACAGTCCATTCAGCTGTCCACCGGTTTTCAATCAGCATGTCTTGTGCTAGTTGACGAATATTGGAATCATCAATAATCGTAATTAACGTTTGCACCGTTGCAATCGGGTGACCAAATTCTTCTTCCACCTGTTGGCCAATTTTCACTAAATCTTTCCTTGTTAAAGAAAAAGAATCATGAAGCCGTTTTGCCTCATGATCCTCATCATTAGCGGCCTTTGCAGGCGCAGTTAGACTGGATGCCCCCATGACATAGACTGGTGCAATGGTAACCCCTCCACCGGCAGCAATGCCATTAAGAGTATGGGACATATTAGTCAGCCAGTCCTTCCTTCTTCATTGTTTCATCGATAGCTGCGATGGCGTCCTTTTCGTCGTCACCTTCAGCTGAGATGGTAACTTCAGCGTTTTGACCAACACCGAGTGACATCACACCCATGATGGACTTCAAGTTAACACTCTTACCATTGTAAGTTAAGGTAATGTCTGAAGTGAACTTTGAAGCAGTTTGAACCAGGATGGTAGCAGGACGTGCGTGAATCCCAGTTTCAGCAATAATAGTGTAATCACGTTTTTCCATTATAATCATTCTCCTTCGAACAATAATTATTGAGGCAGCTAATCGATGCCTTACTTTGTTATATTATAGCGATTGTAAGCGGTAAATACAAGTTAAAATTATGATTCATGAGATCCCTTGGTCAGGTGATAATGAATCTCCCCACCATGCTTAGCGTCGCCTTCTATTTTTGAACGCGAGGGATAGGATTGAAAGACCTTTTGAAAATCCATAAATTGATCTGGTTTAATCACCAATTCATCGATGTCCCTGTTACATAATTGATCCAATTGAGTTTGATAATCATTTTCTGCCATCACATCATCCCCCATAACTTTTTCTACCATTATACATTATTTTGGTCAAACATTGGTCAAATTTAGCATTCATAGCTAAAGAGTGCTAAAATTTAGTTGGTTGGTTAGTGCCAAAAACGCCAACGATGGTTAATATATCAAGCATTACACCACTTTGAATTAATTCCGATTTATACTTGCTTTCTAAGAAAAAGTAAGTATAATGATAATCAATAGTCAAGAAAGGTCAAACTTTTTTGATAGGTATTTTAAGGAGGTATCGGATCGACATGCTATGTCAAAACTGTCACAAGAATCCTGCAACTATCCATTTACAAATGATGTTTAATGGACAAAAGATGCAAGTGGACCTCTGCCAAAATTGTTATGAAAAATTAAATCAAATGCAAGAAAATATGATGAATGGAGGAAATGGTATGAATAACGGTGGATTTGCCTTCGGTAATATGGAAGACTTTATGAACGCCTTAAATGGCATGCAAGGCCAAGCTGCTGGTGCAGCTGGTGCTGCTCAACGACAACGCCAGGGCGGCAACGGTAATGGCAAGGGCGGTATGTTATCCCAATTTGGTATTAACATGACCGACCTCGCGCGGCAAGGAAAAATTGACCCCGTCATTGGTCGTGATAAGGAAATCAAGCGCGTGGTTGAAATTTTGAACCGGCGGACCAAGAACAACCCCGTATTAATTGGTGAAGCCGGGGTTGGTAAGACGGCGGTTGTGGAAGGATTAGCCACAGCAATCGTTTCTGGTGATGTGCCAGAGAAGTTACAAAATAAGGAAATTATCCGTTTAGACGTGGTTTCCTTGGTTCAAGGAACTGGCATCCGGGGTCAGTTCGAACAACGGATGCAACAATTAATTAAGGAAGTTTCTAATAATCCTAACATCATCCTCTTCATTGACGAAATCCATGAAATTATGGGAGCCGGCAATGCTGAAGGTGGAATGGATGCAGGAAATGTTCTGAAGCCTGCCCTTGCCCGTGGTGACTTCCAATTAATTGGGGCCACAACTTTAAATGAGTACCGGAAGATTGAAAAAGATGGTGCCATGGCCCGGCGGTTCCAACAAGTACAAGTAGATGAACCTTCTGTTGACGAAACCATTCAAATCTTGAACGGTATTAAAGGTCGCTACCAAGATTATCACCACGTCAAGTACACTGACGACGCCATCGTCGCTGCGGCGAAGTTATCTGACCGGTACATCCAAGACCGGTTCTTACCTGACAAGGCAATTGACCTCTTAGATGAAGCTGGTTCACGAAAGAACTTAACATTAAAGAATGTGGATCCTGAAGCCATTGAAAATGAAATTCACACGGCTGAAGCTCACAAACAACAAGCGGTGGACAACCAAGATTATGAAAAGGCTGCCTTCTATCGTGACCAAGTGACCCGTCTGACTAAGGCTAAGAAAGAAGCCGAAGAAAACAAGGTTGAAGATGAAGCCACTGTTACTGTCAAGGACATGCAAAACATCGTCGAAGAGAAGACGAACATCCCTGTTGGCGACCTCCAAAAACAAGAAGAAAATCAACTGAAGGACTTAGACAAGAAGCTTGATCAACATGTCATTGGTCAAACTGAAGCGGTTGATAAGATTGCCCGCGCCATTCGGCGGAACCGGATTGGTTTAAACAAGTCCGGTCGTCCAATTGGTTCCTTCCTCTTTGTGGGACCAACTGGGGTTGGTAAGACCGAAACTGCTAAGCAATTAGCTAAGCAACTCTTTGGTTCTAAGGACGCTATGATTCGTTTTGACATGTCTGAATACATGGACAAGACTTCCACGTCTAAGTTAATCGGGGCTGCTCCTGGTTACGTTGGTTACGAAGAAGCTGGTCAGTTAACTGAACAAGTACGGCGTCACCCATACAGTTTGATTCTCTTGGACGAAGTAGAAAAGGCACACCCAGATGTTATGCACATGTTTCTTCAGATTTTGGATGACGGTCGTTTGACCGATTCACAAGGACGGACCGTTTCCTTTAAGGATACAATCATCATCATGACGTCTAACGCCGGTTCTGGCGATGCGGTTAACAGTGTTGGTTTTGGTGCTGAAGCATCAGGCAATACCACTTCTGTTTTGGACAAGTTAACTAACTACTTCAAGCCAGAATTCTTAAACCGGTTTGACGATATTGTCGAATTCAACGCCCTCACCAAGGATGATCTGATGAAGATCGTTGATTTGATGATTGACGATGTTAACAGTATGTTAGCTGACCGGAAATTACACATTGACGTTCCAGGAGATGTGGAAGAAAAGCTGGTTGAATTGGGCTACAATCCAAAGATGGGTGCTCGGCCACTTCGTCGGGTAATCCAAGAACAGATTGAAGACCGGATTGCGGACTACGTTTTGGATAACAGTGATGCTCATGACTTAGTTGCCAAAATGGATGGTGATCAAATCACGGTAGCAGCTAAGGATGCCTCCCCTGTTTCCTCAAACACGGAAAATGCCAACTAATTTAATTAAATAAAGAAACAAAAAAGCAGTTTAGATCAGAGATGATCCAAACTGTTTTTACTTTTTAAGATGATTTAGTAGCGGGATGGCAATTAGTGGTGTGACCGCTGCCGTTATAATTAGTTCAACGACACCATTAGTCGCCAAGATAGTGCCTAATGCTGCAGCTAATCCTGCCTGATTAGTATGATAACCGCTCGCTACCGCTGGGGTATTAGCAAATACTAATATACTACCAAGAACCAGCAACGTATTTGTTAGAGAAGCGGTTGCTCCGGCTACCGTTGCGGCCACCTTTTCACGCGACGACAATATTTTGAAAATGTAACCAGCAACCACCCCTACTAAAATTCGGGGCACCACCGCGATAAGAGGATTAGTAAAAATTAACGGTGCCAAGGCGCTACTTGGATAAACAAAGGCCCGGATCCACGTGAGAATTCCCCAAGTGGTCCCTGCAATTGCGCCTTCCAAGGGTCCCAAAAGGATGGCAATTGTGGCCACCGTAATCGGCAAAGTTGTAATCGAAAGTGGCCCAATTGGAACATTACCAATAAATGGTAACAAGTCTTGCAAGACGATTAAAACAATCAACAGTGTGCGCCTCGTCATAGTATGAATTTTTTGACGTTGTGGATTCATAATGAACTCCTTATTTTTGATGATGAAATTCTATCACATTTTATCCTAGTTTCCTACACTTCATTTAAGAATGAGAAGAATGCTCTCTTCACTATTGTAAAAGCGGTATACTGATGTTAATAAATACTAAATTAATGGAGCTGAAACTCATGAAAATCGCAAAAACAGGTCGCCCAATTTGGGTGTATTATCAAGACATTGACTCGGGAAGTAATTTGGAAGTACCCCAGCTAATTCGGGGTTACGAAAATGATGACTATACCATTATTAAGAAAGAATTACCTCAGTACAAATTCATCAAGTCTGAAGGAAAATTAGTTGGCAAATTCGATGGTAGTCAAGAAAACGTTCACCTTTTTTATCGTAAAAAGACTTGGGGAGAAATCGAAAACATCGATATGTACCTCTACATCAAACAACCGACTACCCAATTTAACCAAGTTGCTGGGATGCCAATTGATCAGAAACTCCCTGGCGATATGTATGTCCGCTCATTCGAACGGGTAGCAACGACCAACGGTGAATTTTGGTACGAAATTAACGCAGACCGGTGGATTAAGTTTGACGTTAATAGTATGCAAATTGTGCACCATGATCCGTTTGCCAAGCAGCCCGTCAAGGAAGGCCCCGTAACAGAATTAAGGGTTCTCCCTTTGAATAAGGTTAAGGCTACTGTGGATTACCTGAAAGGCGGTCACCTTTATACCTATGATTATCCATATGGGAAAGCGACCGGGACTGTTGCTAACGGTCAAGATTTGGTCTTAGTGGGACGAATGGAAGATGAAAACGGGGTTACCTGGTACCAAGATGAAAAGCGGGGCTTTATTAATGGGGCCTATGTGCATTTATTAGAACAAGGTGAGGACGAATAAGATGAGAATCGGTGTAATTGGAGCTGGCCATATGGGATCAGCAATGGTCAAGGGCTGGCTAAAAGCTGGTCAAAATGATATTGCCGTTATGAATCCAGAAAACCCACGGGTCACAAAGTTTTGTCAGCAACATCATCTAAGGCTCTTTAATGATGCCACAGCGATGATGAACTGGCACCCCGATAGTTTGGTATTGACCACCCCTGCCGCTGTTACCTTGGACGTGGTAAAACAATTTCAAGATATTTCGCCCCAGGTAACAATGATTTCAGCAGCTGCTGGCATTAGTTTAGCAAATCTACAGCAGACATTGCCTCACCACGCATGGATGCGGATAATTCCTAATATCCCCGTAGCAGTCAACGCTGGAACCATTGGCATGGCATTTAGCGACAACGCTAATCAGCTCAAAAAGAAGTTCTTCCCCTGATGAATTTACTGGGCAATGTCGTTGTCGTTACCGAGGAGCAATTGAATGTTGTCGGGACAATTGGCGGATGTGGTCCAGCTTTTATTGACATCATCATGGATGCGCTTGGTGATGCAGCTGTTAAACACGGTCTAAGCCGCGACAAGGCTTACCAGTTAGCTGCAAGCATGATTAACGGTTCTGGTAAGTTAGCATTAGATAGCAAGTTAAGCCCCTCCACATTACGTGATCAAGTCATTTCTCCAGGTGGCACCACCATCCGGGGAGTGGAAGCGTTAGAAAAACATGGCGTGCGGTTTGCAATCATGGATGCTGTGGATCAGGCTAGTGATAATTGAATTTAGATAGTAAAAGGTTAGGTAAGAGATCACGTTCTCTTACCTAACCTTTTTATGATTAATTAACATGTCTAAGTATCATTTTAGTAACTTAATGCTCCACGACTTGCTGGGTCATCACGCCAGTTCCAATCAAAGGTACCAAATGTAATATGAACATTCTTTTGGCCCGTCCAAGGATCATTGTAGTAGAATCCGCTACCGTCGAACCCGGTTAAGGTAATCGCATGAGTACCAAATCCATGCATATAAGCTTGCCATACAACCACCAAATGTCGATTAATTAATTGGTTTTTGATTTGAGCCAAGCTACATCCGGTCATGTTCCAGACTGTTCCGAGATATCGTTGAACCACTGATGCGATTCCACTTGGTGCTACCCAAAGTCCCGATCCATAATTACTGTATGGATTACCTACAAATCCGTAGTAAGGATTACTACTTCGTGGTGTTACATTTGCAACCTGTTCCTTAGAAACGTTAACACCAGCGTATTGAAGCATCATCGTGACAGCCGTCATTTCACACCCAGTAGGTAAATCCGGTCGTTGACATATATTAAGGGCATCATTTAGTACATAGTCAATTTGTTGACTATCATTTAAATGGTAAACAGCGTTCCCTTCTTTATACCATGAATGAATATGAAGAACTCCCGATTCATAATCAACATAATCTCCATTACCAGCAGGATCATTAGTATAACGATGAATAACCTTAATATTGTGATGATTAAAATTAGCATTATTAACTGTTAAGGTAAATCCCGCGTCATCACTGCCGGCAATCCATGGGTAGGCATTTTCAACATCTGGACGACTCATTCCATTAACTTGCCAGCGACCATATTCGCTACCATTATCAGCATCTACAATAATAATATACCGATACGTTTTGATTGTTGAGTTCATGGTTGCGTGCCATCCAGTTACCGTGAGTGAATTACTATTGATCGCAATAGTATCAAAGTTACCAGCATTAGTAGCATAGGTCTTTGTCCAAATATCAACGTGCTTTCCTTCACCACCAACTTGGTCACTAAAACGCAAAACGAATTGAAGATTCCCACTGATGTTAGTTGGCAAAGCAAAACTAACACTGTAACCACTATGTAAACTGTTATAAAGATTAGGATAAGCCTTAGCAACATCTGGACGGTCACTTAGTGTTACTGCCTGTCTAGCAACCTCCCGGCCGTTGATTAAGAAAATAATGTACGGATGATTCTTACCGACAGCGCCGTCACTGGCAAACCATCCGCTAATGTTAATTTGGCCATCTTTGGCGGAAAGGTTATCAATACTATAAGCAGTTTGGTCAAAAGTTTCATTGGGATACCAATAATCCGTATAATTACCATTACCACCATTGCCACTGGCCGAATTTGAATACCGACTTACTAACGAATAACTATGACCAGCAACCAAGTTTAACGATCCCATATCAACATTGAAGCGGGAATCTCCAGCCGTTCTGGTATCCGATCCATAGACTTTAGCAACATCTGCTGAACTTTGATTTTCAATCAGCTGTGAAGCAACCTGTTGTCCGGATGTATTGTCATAAACAATTAAAAAGTGATATGGTTCATAAATTGAGGCATCATTGGCATGCCATCCACTAACTTGTAAATGACCACTACTTAAATCCCAAGAATCCAAATTACCACGATTTTGTTTATGAACTGGTGCAAACCAATAATCAACAGTGTTTCCATTCCCTGCTGGGTCATCCGTCCAACGACTGATAAATTGAATATTATCGTTAGCATATTGACTGGTGAGCTTAAAGGTCGCGTTAAATCCACTCCAATCAGCATTTAAAATCACCGGATAAGCCTGAGCAACATCTGGCCGATTTACATAATTAACGAGTTGACGCGCGATTTCACAATTAGTGGTCTGATCATAGGCAATTACATAGTGATACTTCTTACCAAGTGCCTGGTTAGATGCATGCCAACCAGAAACGTGGATATTACCTTGTGCATCCGTTTCTAAGCCATCCAAGGAGGCACGATTTTCTTTGTTTAGTACAACTGGGCTAAACCAGTAATCTGTATGTTGACCTTCCCCGTTGATGGCATCCGTACTATAACGAGCTACTACACTTAATGAATGTCCCGCAATATTACTAGGCAATTTAAAGGTAACGTCAAAGCCAGACCACAAGCTGTTATCTACATGTGGATAAGCCTTCTGAACATCCGTCCTTTCAACAGGAGTAACCCGCTCACGATCGAGTTCACGGTTGGCTGTATTATCATATAAAATCGCGTAGCGATAACTCTGGTCATTACTTTGTCCACTGGCTTGCCATCCAGTCGCGTGCATGGTTAACTGACCCGTTTGTTGGTCAACTTGCATTTCATGACTATCTAAATTCCCGTAATTAGCTGCCGGGTTGTTGTTGTAAGTAGTAGTATCATTTGGTACTTGGTTACTAGAACTAGTTGTAACTGATGCTGATACTTGTTGTGGACTTATTTTGGCATCATCAATTACATTCTGCTCGTTACTGTCTAATTTTGTAATGACTGTCTGGTTTACCTGCGAATCATCCATCGTATCTGCATGAGCCGTTACCCTTCCCATTGTAGTAGCCATAAAAGCAATTGCCATACAGCACCATATTTTGCCACTTTTATAAAGTTTAAAGCGTCGCTTACTTTCCATAAAATTACTCCTCAATTTTATACATTATCGTGAAAAAAGAGACTTCATACTGGAGTCTCTTTTCTTTTTCCAATACATATTATAATACTATTTTTACAACATTTTGTATGGGCGGTAAATATACTGGTATGGATACCCGTCATAAGCCCAGTAACTATAATAATTATATTCTTGGACAGCATTCCCCATTCCGCGGACTCGCGCACATGTTGAAATACAATTTAGATTATTACCACTTCCCATAGTGGAAATGGTAACTGTGTGGCCAAAACTGCCTTCACTTCGTCCACGACGACCCCAGATTACTATATCTCCATATTGAACCTGAATCCGTCCGGTACCTTCCCCAACAAGATAGTAACCATTTTCCTGAATATATTCATGCATTGTTTCTGTGTCATAAAGATAGGCATATGGAATGCCGCCAGCATCACGGACTGCTTGCACTATTGAACCAGAACAATCAGCTGTCCCATCACTACCGTTTCTAGAACCAGCCATCGAATAAGTAATGCGACCTCGCCGTGAACGGAACCAATTAATGATATTTTCAATTCTCCCGGCAAAATACATTAGCCTGCCAGTTGCTGGATCAAAGTAATAATCACGACCGTTGATGGAAACTAGTCCTGTCATCCTCCGACCATCTGCACCAAAGTAAACCGCTTTGACCTGACCTGGAACAACTAAAAACTGGTTTTGGATTAATCTACTTGTTAAAGGATCAAAATAAAAAACTGCATTGTCCCAGTAATCAGTACTATGACCATTTCCTACTGGATCATCGGTATAGCGATGCATGAACTTTACTTCATGGCCAGCTAAGATTGAATAGTTAGTAATCTCAACATTTAGTCCTGAATTATTACTGTTAATAATCCATGGATAAGCACGCTGCACATCTGTACGTGACAAACCATCATTAGCAGATGATATTTGCCAGCGGGTAATCTCTTGATTAGTTTCTGCATCAATAGCAAAAAGATACTGATAAGGCTTTCTAGAATCTTCACTAGCATGCCATCCTGAAACAGTCAACCTACCATCTTTTGTCGTAACATTATCAATATTTCCTGCGTTAGCTACATATTTATTAGTCCAAATGTCCACATACTGACCTTCCCCATCACTTTGGTCGCTAAAACGTAAGACTAATTGTAAATTGTCTTTGATGCCAGTTGGTAAAGTAAAGGTAGTAACAAAACCACTTAGCCCACTCTTGTAAAGGGTTGGATATGCCTGTGCCACGTCATTACGTGGTGTTAAAACTACTTCATGACGGCCAACTTCCTGATTATCTGCTAATAAAATTACAAAAGCATGGGGCCTGCTAAGCGATTCATCATTAGCAAACCAACCATTCACCGTTAACTGATTACCGCTAGTAGACCAGCCATCAACATTGTAAGCTTGTTTTATCAGAGTAAATGACGGATACCAATAGTCAGTATGGTCACTGGTCCCATTATCTCCATTACCAGCATTAGTTGCAGAGTAACGACTAACTATGGAATAAGAATGACCAGGCAATAAATTGAGACCCTTTAATGTGATATTAAATCGTGATTGACCTGCTGACCTTGTATCCTTATAAACCTCTGCAACATCGGGTGATGAAATTGTCGTAACTCGTTGAGTAGCTACCTGTCTATTGGCTGTATTGTCAAAAACAATTAGGTAATGAT
>NZ_JACJKU010000039.1 GCF_016901675.1 Limosilactobacillus coleohominis | reverse complement strand
CGTTAAATAGTCCGGCCAAAGTTTTAGTTACCCATACCATTAAAGGATACAAAACAATAAATAATCCGAAAACTCCAGCATAGTACAAGTCTGTCAATGCTCCAACAATTACTGCAAATCCGTATAACGGAATTTTAATATCAGCTTCAAAGAAGTAGGCTAATACTAACCATAAAAGGACTAATTGGCTTACCATCGTGTATGGAAATGAAAAAAATTGATTAGCAAATACCTTGCTGAATGATCCATCTAAAAAGAAAGCGATAAATAATCCAATCGGAAATAAAAATCTAATTCGAGATAAACGATACATTTATTTCCTCCTATGAATCTAATTCTGCAACCGTCACAATATTAACGTCATTAAAATTAGCTGCGGGCTTAATGTAGATTTTTTGAGCAAGGCCGTAATCATCTTTACCAACTCGTGAAACTTTACCAACGTATAACCCCTTAGGAGTTACACCTCCCATACCACTAGTTGTAACCTTGGTGCCCTTTTTAATTTTAGCTTTTGAAGTAACTTGTCCCATCACTAAACTATTAGTCTCAGAGTCATAATCCGTAATAATTCCGTTGACAGTCTTGCCATCTTCTCCTTTAATTTGAATGGCAAACCGGTTAGCAGATTCTCCAGTGTTACTTAATAATTCTACTTTACTATTAGTTTTATTAACTTCAGTAACACGTCCAATCAAACCGCCAGCAGACATTACAGGCATATTTTTCTTAATCCCGCTAGTTTGACCTTTATTAATAATCAATTGTTTTTGCCAAGATGATGGAGTTCGTGACATAACAGCAGCACTAATGGTGGAATAATCAGTCATTGATTTTTTGACCTTTAATTCAGCCTTTAATTCACGATTCTCCTTTGACAATGTTTGATTGCGAACCTTGTCTTGTGCTAATTCAGAAACCTGTTGTTTTAATTTTTGATTTTCCGAATAGGTGTTTAATAGATCAGAAAATGAACTCACACCATTTTGTGCTGCATTCACTGGATAGGCCACAACACTGCCTACCATACCAACAATGTCATTGCCAAATTGTTGCACTATCGGTGGTGTTTGCCGTCGATTCCGAAGTGCAACTGATCCGCCCATCAAACCAAACGCGACCACTAGCACTACAACAATAAAAACAAGTCGCCGGTTGGAAAAAAACTTACGCATTCTAAGAATCCCCCTCCCAATTAAGAAAAGAGAAGCGGAGCTCGGCAAAACACATCGTTTTGCGACTCGCTCCGCCCATCTTATAAAATCTCAATTGGTTTTCTATGAGTTATTATTTTTTCTTCATTACATCGATACTCTTCAAAGATTCACCAGTACCAATTGCTACACAATCTAATGGATCATTAGCAATAAATACTGGAACCTTTGTAGCATCAGCAATAACATCTGGCAAGTGCTTTAATAATGAACCACCACCAGTTAAGACAATTCCGTGGTCAATTACATCCGCAGCAATTTCAGGAGAAGTCTCTTCTAATGTTGATTTAATTGCATCAATAATCGCAGCAACAACATCCTGCAATGCGCCAGATAATTCTTCAGCGGAAACCTGCATTGTCTTTGGTAAACCTGTTACCAGATCACGACCACGAACTTCCGCGCTTTCCATATCTTTAGCAGCTTCAGGAGATGCAGATCCAATATCCCACTTTAGTTTTTCAGCAGTCCGTTCACCAATAAGCAAGTTTTTGTGTTGACGAATGAATTGGATAATAGCATCATTCATCTTATCTCCGGCCATTCGAATAGAGCGACTAGAAACAATTCCGCCCAAAGAGATGGTAGCAACATCTGTAGTTCCACCACCAATATCAACTACCATACTTCCAGTTGGATCCATAACAGGAAGACCAGCACCAATTGCAGCAGCAAATGGTTCTTCAATTACATAAGCATCACGAGCCCCTGCAACACGAGTAGCGTCAATTACAGCACGCTTTTCAACTTCTGTGATTCCGCTTGGTACACAGACCATTACATACGGCTTCCCTGCATTTCCGCCAAGTGCCTTGTTCATGTAGTATTTCATCATTGCAACAGTTGTATCGTAATCTGCAATAACTCCATCTTTCATTGGCCGAATAGCAACGATACTAGCAGGTGTACGCCCAATCATATCACGGGCGGCTTCACCAACAGAGATCACTTCGCCAGATTTTTTATTACGAGCAACTACAGAAGGTTCTCGTAAAACGATTCCTTTACCTTCAATGTAAACAATTGTATTGGCAGTTCCTAAGTCAATACCAATATTTTTGGTTCCAATTCCTAATGGCAATCTATGTCGTCCCTTCATTTTTAGGTTTCATTTGATTTCAAGTAGAACAGCAGTATTATACCATAGCTATCCCGAAGATTAACAGTCACAATATACTACACTCATTAACAAAAGGACAGGATTTTTTTAATATTTAAAGATATTTAAAGATCTAATGTGTCTTCACGCCAACTGTAATAGCTTTCACTACCAACAATTAAAAAATCAAGTAAATGAATACCAATTGTATTCCCCGCTTGATCTATTCTACGACACATTTGCAAATCATTATCAGATGGTTCAATACTTCCACTAGGATGATTATTAACTACAATAACGCCGGTAGCACAATTCTTTATGGCATATCTAAAAATTTGATCAGGAAACAAACTACATTGGCTTTGACCACCGATAAATAGCCGTTGCTTTGCTATAATTTCATTGTGAACATCAGTACACAATATTGCGACGCTTTCCTGTTGATCACCAGCGTATTCTTCAAGTAAGGCTTGACCTACTAATGTGCTTGAATATGCATGACCATATAAATCATGAGGGCTTTTAACGATGAACTCACCAATTTGAACTGCATCCAGAAACCGCCCCATTCTCTCAGTTGACAAATTCTTTAAATATGTGATTTCTCTAGTACTAAGCTGTCGAAATTCTGCTGCTGTTGGAGCAAGTTTGAATATCTGTTCAGCTAAATTCGGTTCATCATTAAAATACGTTCGAATTAGTGTTTGATAACGATTGCTACTAACATCTAAAAACATTTCTATCTCTCCCTTCACATTTAATAGACGTAAAAGAGAGGGAAAATTTTTTTAATCTGTCATTAAATGTCTTACATCCGAAATGAAATATAAAGATCCTGTCACTATTAGGACATCATCCTCAGACATCTGATGAACAATCTTAGCAAAACCTAATTGCCAATTATTAATAATTTCAATTGGATAATGACTTGGAATTTCTTGAATAATCTTGCTTAGGTCAGCGCTTTTTCTACCTTTATAAGGACCATCAAAATTGGTGACAAATATATGAACATTCGGTAGGCTAGCGAGTTCACCAAGCATTAAATCATATTGCTTATCTGCCAAAATAGCTACTAAAATATACACT
This sequence comes from Limosilactobacillus coleohominis, assembly GCF_016901675.1. Lineage (GTDB taxonomy): Bacteria > Bacillota > Bacilli > Lactobacillales > Lactobacillaceae > Limosilactobacillus > Limosilactobacillus intestinavium. The sequence goes on along the minus strand of NZ_JACJKU010000039.1, from coordinate 11,954 downwards.
TCCTGATTTTTTAAGTCATCGCGAATGGTTTTTACTAGTGCTTGTATCCCAGGCAAATTATGTGCGCCGTCTAGTATAATCGCAGGTTGCTCATTTATTAATTCCATTCGTCCAGGCCACTTAGTATGAGACAATCCTCTTTTGATGCTTCTTTTGTCTAGAGAAATTCCTAGTTTTTTCATTACCACCTGAACTATCGTAATTGCAACTCCTGCATTGTGTGCTTGGTACTCACCTGCCAATGACAGCTTGTAATTATCCGGTGCAAGACTGATCCCGGAATAATTAACCGTCGCATACAGTGATTGCGGACTTACTACTTCAAAAAAGTAATCTTTCCCTGGTTTAAACACCTTGCTACCTGTTCCATGAGCGACTTTATCAATAACATCTTGTGCACTAGGATCTAAATCACCCACCACTACTGGGCAATCATCTTTAATAATCCCTGCCTTCTGTCGTGCAATCTCTGGAAGACTATTCCCTAGATACTTCATATGATCATAACCAACCGTAACTATTGCTGATACTAATGGAGCCTTAATGACATTGGTCGAATCATATAAACCACCAATTCCAACTTCTAGGATAACTACATCTAAGTCATGATCAGCAAAGTAACAAAACATTATAGCCGTGTTTATTTCAAATTCCGTAGGCCCACCTTCAGGCAATTCATGATCCAATTTTGTTACTTCTTTTGCGACTAGATCCGTATATTTCACCAAATCATCATCAGAAATTGGACAACCATTGATTGCGATTCGCTCGTTAAATCGGGTAATGAATGGTGATGTAAACGTTCCTACATTTAGGCCCTGTTCCATTAGCATCTGCCTGGTCATTGCTACTACAGACCCTTTACCATTCGTTCCAGTAACGTGAATATAGTTCTGACCGCGTTGCGGATCACCTAAGCGGTGTAATAGTAATCTCATTCGTGACAAAGTTGGCTTCTTTTTAAAACGTGGGCGATTGTGAATAAAAGCCAGAGCTTGTTCGTAATTATCGATCAATGCTTTCCCCTTCTTTATGAAAATTTAGGTAACCAAATTTTATACCCGTAATAAAAAGGTGTCGACCAAAATCGACACCTTTCATTAGATTATTTTATGCGTTTTTTAAAGATTCCAATCGTTCTTTTGCTGCTGATAGCTTTTGTTGCCATTCATCAGCTTTCTTCCGCTCTTCTTCAACTACTTTTTCAGGAGCATTTTTTACAAACTTCTCATTGCCCAATTTCTTTGTAGAACGATCTACCTCTTTTTGCAATTTAGCAATTTCGTTTTGCATTTTAGCTTTTTCTTCATCCAAATCAACTAATTCTGCCATTGGAATGTAAACAGTTGCTCCAGCTAAAATACCACTCATTGCAAGTTTAGGAACATCTACCTCAGTACTAATTGTTAATTCAGCAGGATGACAGAAACGTTGAATATAATCCTGATTGTCTTTGAAAATATTACCCAGCTTTTCTGTATCAACTTTAATTAACATGTTAACTGGCTTTGATAATGGTGCTCCAGCATCATTTCTAATCGAACGAACTGCCTTAATGAGGTCAATTAAGTCCCCCATTTGTTCAACTGCAGCGTCATCACCTAACTCATTATGAACTACTGGGTAGTTACTAATCATAATAGATTGGCCTTCATGAGGCATTGCTTGCCACAATTCTTCAGTAACAAATGGCATAATTGGGTGGATTAATTTCAAGATTTGATCAAGAACATAAGCCAAAATATTCTTGGTATCCAGTTTTTCTTCGTCGGTTCCATTGGTTAACTTCTCTTTGGTCATTTCAATGTACCAATCACAGAAATCATTCCAAATAAAGTTATACAATGCTCGACCAGCTTCACCAAATTCAAATTTATCAAACTGGCTATTTACTTGGTTAACGGTAGCATTGAGCTTAGCTAAAATCCAGCGATCAGCCAGGTCCCATTTATCCTTATTTGGCAATACCGGTGCTTGATCTACACCATCCAGGTTCATGATTACGTAACGACTAGCATTCCAAATCTTGTTAATAAAGTTCCAGGCTGCATCCATCTTCTTGTAAGAGAAACGGATATCTTGTCCAGGTGTAGACCCAGTTACCAAGAACCAACGCAAAGCATCAACCCCGTATTTAGCAATAACGTCCATTGGATCAATCCCGTTTCCTAAGGACTTACTCATCTTACGACCCTGTTCATCACGAATTAATCCATGCAACAAAACATTACGGAAAGGTGCTTTCCCAGTAAATTCAAGAGATTGGAAAATCATTCTGGAAACCCAGAAGAAAATAATATCATATCCCGTTACTAATGTACTGGTTGGAAAATAACGTTTGTAATCTGCAGCATCTGTATCAGGCCAGCCCATTGTTGAGAATGGCCAAAGTGCACTAGAGAACCACGTATCAAGAACGTCCTTATCTTGTTCCCAGTTTTCGGCATCCTTAGGTGCTTCCATGCCAACATACATTTCTCCGGTTTGTTTGTTATACCAAGCAGGAATCCGGTGTCCCCACCACAATTGACGAGAAATTACCCAGTCATGAATATTTTCCATCCATTGTGTAAATGTATGTTCAAATCGACCTGGAATAAAGTTCACGCGGTCATCCGTTTGTTGATTCTTTAAAGCAGCTTCCGCCAACGGTTTCATCTTAACAAACCATTGTGTTGACAAACGTGCTTCCACTTGAACACCGGTCCGCTCCGAATGACCTACAGAGTGAACGATTGGATCAATTTTTAACATGTAACCTTCATCTTGAAGGTCCTTAACAATTGCCTTACGAGCTTCAAAACGATCTAACCCTTGATACTTACCAGCGTTTTCATTCATGGTAGCATCTTCATTCATGGTATTCAGTTCAGGCAAGTGATGACGTTTACCTACTTTAAAGTCGTTCGGATCATGGGCTGGGGTAATCTTAACCATACCAGTTCCAAAGTCAGGGGTTACATAGTCATCAGCAATAATCTCGATCTCCCGATCAACCAGTGGTACTCGAATGTGTTTACCAACTAATTCTTTATAGCGTTCATCATTAGGATTAACTGCTACCGCTTCATCACCAAACATGGTTTCAGGACGGGTAGTAGCAATCTCAATATAATCTTTACCATTAAATTTGGTGCCATCTGTAAATGGATACTTAACATGGTAAAATGCGCCTTTATCATCTTTGTGGATAACTTCAATATCTGATAAGGCTGTTCGCGCTTGAGGATCCCAGTTAATAATGTATGTCCCACGATAGATAAGTCCCTTGTTATAAAGGTCAACAAAGACCTTCCGCACTGCCTTGTTAAGACCCTCGTCTAAGGTAAAGCGTTCGCGATCATAGTCAACGGAAATTCCCATTTTGGCCCATTGCTTGTGGATGATATCTGCATACTCGTCTTTCCAATCCCACACTTGTTGGACAAACTTTTCGCGGCCAAGATCATAACGAGAAATACCATCCTTACGTAATCTTGCTTCAACTTTAGCTTGAGTGGCAATCCCGGCATGGTCCATTCCTGGTAGCCATAGAACATCATAACCTTGCATCCGCTTATGCCGAATAATAATATCTTGCAATGTCGTATCCCAAGCATGTCCTAAATGCAATTTTCCAGTAACATTTGGCGGTGGAATAACAATTGAATAAGGGTGTGCTTTCTTATCCCCACTTGGTTTAAAAAAACCGTTCTCATCCCACCATTGATAACGACCGCTTTCTACAGCAGCAGGATCAAATTTAGTGGGCATTTCTTTCTTATCTGCCATATCAATAACTCCCTTTCCTGATGGTAAACAAAAAAGCTCGCCCTTAACAAAAGGACGAGCTAACTCGCGGTACCACCTAATTTAAGATGTCGAAACGACATCTTCACTCTTCATTAGATAACGGGAATGACCCGAGTTAACTTACTATTAGTTCAGTTAACTTGCTCGCGAGCTACTTATCGAGACTAATGGATCTTTTCACCAACTAATCCTCTCTGTCAAATTTAAATCTCTCATTTTCTCGGTCAATGCTTTAATGGCATTATAATACGCTATTACTATGTATAACGTCAACCCATGTACACCAACTTTTATCCATGAGAGTTAACAATTTTTATTGTACCTTCAGCTAAAAATTAAGGTATAATTACTGAAAACTTTTTGAAAGAGAGAACTAATAATGCAAATTATTGCTACCATTTTTGTTATTTTTGTTGCAATTGAACACCTGGGAATCATGATTCTTGAAATGTTTGCCAAACCTGAAAAACATGCGCAGTCGTTCGACTTAAATACGGAATTCACCAAGCAACCTGAAGTAAGGGTACTGCTGGCTAATCAAGGGATTTACAACGGAATGTTAGGACTTTCCATTTTAGCAAGCTTCTGGCTCTTCTCTGGCAACACACAATTAACTGTTCAATTACTACTACTAACTTTTATTGCAGTTGTTGCCCTCTATGGCGGCTTTACATCGACACGTAAAATTTGGCTTCTACAAATGTTGCCTGCAATTATCGCAATTATTGCTATTTGCTTTGTTATCTAACAAGGGTTTTATAGTAACTCGGCAAATACATCTTCATTTTGGTTTAAAAATTCATCTCCGGCATGAATTTTAGTGATTTTAATGCCATCTAATGAACGTTGCATTAATCCATCAATATCTAAGACTTTTTCATATTTTTGTGCACGGTCAATCCGTGGCTTAGTCTTTGGAGATGGTGGAGTAAAGACTGTACAACAATCTTCATACGGTAAAATTGAAAGATCATACGTATCGATATCTTCTGCAATTTTAATAATTTCCGTCTTGTCATAAGACAAAACAGGCCTTAGAACTGGCATATTGGTAACTTCTTCAATTGTGCGCATGCTTTCCATTGTTTGTGAAGCTACTTGTCCAAGAGATTCACCATTAAAAATGGCCAGTCCTTTCCGTCGTTCCGCAATTGCCACAGCCAAGCGCAACATAAACCGTCTCTGGATGGTCATTAGATACCCTTCTGGAACTTTCTCCTTTACGGTCTCTTGAATTTCAGTAAATGGCACTTCAATGAAATTAATACTGCCGCAATAATGAGCTAATTTGCCGGTTAATTCTTTAGCCTTAGCTAATGCTTGTTCACTAGTATATGGCGGACTATAGAAGTGCACCATTTCTAAGGATACCCCACGTTTCATAGCGAGATATGCTGCTACTGGAGAATCAATACCGCCAGATAACATCATCATTCCCTTACCTGCGGTCCCAACAGGGAGTCCCCCAGCACTCTTGATTACTTCACTACTTAGATAGATACCATCTACACGAATTTCCACCCAAATTGTGACATCAGGATGGTGAACATCAACAGTTAATAAATCAGGAAACTGTTCTAATAAAAATCCACCTAATTCACGATTCATGTCAAAAGTATCCATTTCAAAATGGTGGTCACTTCTCTTGGTTTCAATTTTAAAAGTGACTGGTTTTGTTACTTGGTCTGCTACCATTTGCTTAGCAGCTTGACAGACAGCAGAATAATCTTTAGCAACTTTCAGCATCGGTGAAAAAGTTTGAATTCCAAAAACCTTGCTTAAGTGCTTCATGACCTGATCACTATCTGTATTATTTAAAATGATGTGCATTCGATCAGCATTAGGATGCACCTTTACATCTGGAAATTTGTGCAAAGCATCTCTGACATTTGTCCCTAGACGATCTATAAAGTGCCGTTTATTGCGACCCTTGGTGGATAGTTCACCATAGCGAACCATTATCTCATCATATTGCATAAAAGCCTCCTAACCTAGGATTTTCTTAAATCCATCATATAATTCATCAAATGTATCATTAAACACATCAGCTTCTTCTAATGTATTCTGATCACCAAGACTAACTCTTACCGCACATTCAGCGATATTTTGCGGAACATTCATAGCGGACAATGTACTCGTCTCAGTATCTTTCTTGGATGAACATGCACTAGTAGTTGAGATGTAGATGTTACGATCCTCAAACGCATGAACCACCGTTTCGCCACGAACACCGACAATTGCAAAACATAAAATATGTGAAGCAAACCCATCATTACCTTTTGAAAATACTTTAACGTGTGGGAATGTCTTGATATGGTCAATTATTCGTTGCTTGATCTGGCGTTCAGTGTTCACTACAGTAGATTCTTTTTCTTTTAAAAGACGAATTGATTTTGCCAATGCAGCGTCACCCGGGGTATTTTCCGTACCACCTCGTAATCCTTGTTCTTGACCGCCTCCATCAATCAACGGAGCAAGTTGACGACCATTCTTCTTGTAGACAAAACCTGTCCCCCGTGGCGCGTGAAATTTATGACCAGAAAATGTTGCAAAGTCAACCCGATCGCTAAATACTACGTCATCAATTCCTTTACCAATGGCTTGAACAGCATCAACCATAAAATGAATTCGTGGATAATCCTTTAAGATTGCTCCTACCTCACGAATCGGCTGAATCGTTCCAATTTCGTTATTCACTGCCATAATAGATACTAATATTGTATCTGGACGAATAGCCGCTTTCACATCTTCTGGATTAATTCTTCCTTCAGAATCCACTGGTAGGTAGGTAACTTCGAACCCCAAATCTTCCAGTTGATGCATTGCGTTGCGGACAGCAGCATGTTCAACCGAGCTGGTAATAATGTGTTTACCAAATTGCCGTTTAGCTAATGCTGTTCCTTTAATTACCCAGTTATCACCTTCACTACCTCCACTAGTAAAAATAATTTCTCCAGGTTGAACGCCTAGTAATTTAGCAATTTGTTGACGAGATTGCTGCAACAAATTCCAAGATACTTCCCCCATATTATGAAGGCTTGAAGGATTTCCCCAAATTTTTTTGCTGACAGTATTATAGGTATCCAATACTTCAGAATTAATTTTCGTTGTTGCACTATTATCAAAATAAATCAATGCAATTCTCCTTCCTTTTCAGGATTAACTTGTTAGATTATACCAGATATCACTTACTTATGATAACTAAAAAAACAAGATCGTTAAGATGATAATAACACCTTAGCGTCTTGTATTTTTATTAGTTATTTAAACCTTTATAGTAGTCTTGTTCAATCCGCTTAAACGATCCAGCTTCAGCTTCCTCAAGTGCTGTTCCAATTGTTTCTAATGCTCCTGAATAATCATGCTTGTCAAACAACCGCTGTGCCTTTTGAATAGCGGAATCAACTTCATCGTTATTATTACTAAGTCGGTTGGCATATTGAATCATTCGTTCAGTTAAAGCTGCGCTATCCCGCAAATTGTCGGTTTTGTCATGAAGAGTTTCTAAATCATCTTGCACAATCAATAGCTGTTTAGTAATTTCTTCCATATCAATTTGCGGTTGATTCATTGCATTAGACAACTTTGAAATTTCATCACTAACAACAAAGAAATAATCCAAATAATTTTGTGGAATGCCAGGAAGATTCAAGTTTCCCACACGACGTTTAGTGGTCCTGATATCAGAAACAAAGCCTTGCAAAGCCTTCCTTGCTCGTTGCTCATCGCTTTGTAATCCGGCAACACTATCATTAATTTTCTTTTGCTGTTCCTCAATTTCTGTTAAAGCTTTCTCAGCTTCTTGCTGCTGTTGCCAGATGTTACTATAAATTGCTTGATGCTTCTCAATGCTATCAATATCATCATGATATTGCTTTGAGATATCTTTTAACTGTTCATCAAGTTGACGGGTATCAGCAATTTCATTGTTATTTAATGTGTAACTATTGCTCAACCTTTGTAATTCATTCATCAGTTCCTGATTTTGCTTTTCCGCATGTTCAAGGTGACGATGGAGCTGATGAATATACTTATCAACGTATGGCTTAGCATCGATTTCTTTTTGCATCACATCATATAACCGATCAATTTCAGTAGTCAGATGTTCACTCGCTTCTTTAACAGGTGCAATATTTAAATTAGCCAATTTCTTAAGAGCCATTTGACGTTCTTTTTCAAGTTCGTCAACTTGTTTATCGATATCATCATCAGTAAATCGGTATTGTTGCTTGGTTAAATCAGCATATCCTGACTTTAATTCCTTCAATTGATCAGGAAATACAGCATATAATGGCCGATACAAACCTGGAATTTCGTCCATCAGTTTTTGATATGCTGATGTTCGTTCCTGCAAGTCGTTTAGCAATTCTTGAGCCGCGTCATGATCGCCTTTGCTTACAACGTCTGAGAAATGTTCAAATTTTTTCTCTAGGTTCACTAATCTTGATTGCAATTCATCCTTACTATTGCCATAATCAAACGATTTTTCATCTAATTTACGACCAAATGCGTTATATTCTTCACGCAATTGTTTAATTGCATCTGATTGCGTTTTAGCTGCTTGATCTAGTTCGTTAATGCCTTTTTTTAGCTTAGATTGGGTGGTATTTAATTGTGAAACTAATTTTTGTAATTCAGTTACTTGTGAACTGGTGCTAAAAACAGCTTTACCATGTAAATCTTTCTGAATGGATTTAACTAAATCTTGTGCTTTTTGGTAATCATCAACAAAGTCATGATCATAGAGTTCGCGTAATGCGGTAAATTTTTTTAATGATTCCCCCATTAAGCCTTCTAAATGATTTGAATCCAATTTTTTGGCTAACTTTTCGCCATCTAACGCATCTACCTGAGCAGATAATTCCTTAGTAACTGTAATAATCCGTTTCTGATAGAAAAAAATGATTGCTAATACAATCAAAGCAATAATCAAAATACCAATTAAAATTTGCAACATAATGTCTATTCCCACCTAAATCTATAGTAACAATAAATCTATAGTAACAATAATAATCAAATTAAATTATATCATAAACAGCGCAACATTAATGATTCTTATTAACCTAATTGCTAAAATTTGCCTAATAATTTTAAAAAAAGAAAATGTGATTATCATAAATTATCCATTGACAATTACCATCCAAACATAGTAAGGTATTCTTTGTGTAAAATAATGCAGCAGTAAGGAGCAAGCTCGTCAACATAATGATGCCAAAGCGGTGTTTCTAGTAACCCAGCTGCGAGGGTGAACGATCCAATCATTATGCACGAATGTAACCTTACAATCGGATTATTTTACTCCAACAAAATATATTGGAGGAATTTATTTATGTCTCGTTATACAGGTCCAAGTTGGCGTCTTTCCCGTCGTCTTGGTGTTTCACTTTCAGGTACTGGTAAGGAATTAGCACGTCGTCCATATGCTCCTGGTGATCATGGTAATGATCGTCGCGGTAGCCTTTCAGAATATGGTACACAACTTCGTGAAAAGCAAAAGTTGCGTTTCATGTATGGTTTGACTGAACGTCAATTCCGTAACCTCTTTAAGCGTGCTGGTAAAATCAAAGAAGGTACTCACGGTACTAACTTCATGGTATTACTTGAACGTCGTCTTGATAACATTGTATACCGTTTAGGTTTGGCTACTACTCGTCGTCAAGCTCGTCAATTGGTTAACCATGGTCATATTACTGTTGATGGCAAGCGTGTTGATATTCCATCATACGAAGTTGCTGTTGGCCAAGTAATTGGTGTTCGTGAAAAGTCTAAAGACTTAGACATCATCAAGAACGCTGTTGACGCCGTTGTTGCACGTCCATCATACGTTGAATTTGATGCTGATAAGCTTGAAGGTAAGCTTGTTCGTTTGCCAGCTCGTGAAGATATGAACGCTGACATTGATGAATCACTTATCGTTGAATTCTACAACAAGCTTTAATCACTCAGTTCATTATAAAAGATCGGGTTTCATCCCGGTCTTTTTTTAATGGTACAATAACTTTATGATTAAATAAGGAGGTCAGCGACAATGCCAGATAACAAGTCAGAAATTGATCAAAGAATTCAAAATGGTATTTACGGCACTCCAAAGATCAAACCAGATGAACAACGCCATTATATGGGGACCTTTCGTGAGCGAGTTTGGTTAACAATTTCGGTTGCCGAAATAAACAATAACGACTGGTCATTTGCTGTTCGAAAAGAGTTAACTAAGCATCCTGACAGTTTAGTGATTATTAATGGGAATCTAGCGGATCACTTAACTCGTAATTACATCATGCTTGCTAACCAGATGCAAGTTCAATTTACGATTAAGACTGGTTCAGATGCTAAAACTACTCCAGATTCTTTAGCACTGGTCATCAGTGATCATCAAGCAGTTTACGAATCTCCGGTAGACGTTCAAGCGAAGTATGGTCAGTCAAATAATAATCATAAATCTGTCTCACCAAAAAATAATTCATCAATTTGGAAGAGACTTTTTAAAATCTAAGGAGGACATGCTTTGGAACCTTTAGCATACCGAATGCGTCCACGAAACATTGATGAAGTTGTGGGCCAGCAACATCTAATTGGTCCTGGAAAAATAATTTGGCGAATGGTTAAGGCTAAAATGCTCTCATCAATGATCTTATACGGGCCGCCTGGTACTGGTAAAACAAGCATTGCAAGTGCAATCGCTGGATCAACAAAATACGCTTTTCGCAAACTCAACGCGGCAACAGATACTAAAAAAGACCTTCAAGTTGTCGTTGAAGAGGCTAAGATGAGTGGCACTGTGATTTTATTATTAGATGAAATTCATCGCTTAGATAAAGCTAAACAGGATTTCTTACTTCCCCACTTAGAGAGTGGCCATATTATTTTAATCGGTGCAACTACTGAAAACCCATATATCAACATCAACCCAGCCATTAGAAGTCGAACACAAATTTTTGAGGTACATCCCCTCTCTATTGATGATATGAAAATTGCAATAGATAGAGCATTAGCTGATCCAGAACGTGGTCTAGGCAAAATGCCGATCATGATCGATGAAAAAGCTAAAACAGCACTAGTAACTGCGACTAATGGTGATTTAAGAAGCGCGTTAAATGGTCTGGAGCTGGCTGCTAAGTCTACCGCTAAGGGTGAAGATGGTTACATTCATCTCAATCTGTCAACCATTGAAGAAAGCGTTCAAAAACGTAACTTAGTTGCTGATAAAAATGGTGATGGCCATTACGATACTGTTTCTGCATTTCAGAAGTCGATTCGTGGTAGCGATGTAGACGCTGCTCTGCATTATCTTGCTCGACTAATTGAAGCTGGTGATTTGCCTAGTATTGCACGACGCTTAAGTGTCATTGCATATGAAGATGTTGGTTTAGCCAATCCGCCTGCTTGTGCTCGAACAATTTCAGCAATTCAAGCTGCAGAAAAGTTAGGTTTCCCCGAAGGAAGAATTCCATTAGCTAATGCTGTGATTGAACTTTGTCTATCTCCAAAGTCAAATTCTGCAATTATGGCCATCGATAATGCATTGGAACGGCTTCATCAAGGTCATTATGGAAAAATTCCTAATCACCTCAAAGATGCTCACTACAAGGGTGCTGCAAAACTGGGACATGGCACAGACTATAAATATCCCCACGATTTCCCTGAAGATTGGGTTCGTCAACAATATCTTCCGGATCCTATTAAGAATGACCAGTACTATCACCCTAAAGAGAATGGACGGTTTGAAAAAGCTTATGCCAAACAATATCGTTCACTAATTAATGCCCAGCGCCATCGTCAATAATTGCACTTTTGATGCCAATATGCTAGGATTTAGTAAAGAAGATTCTGTTGTGTACGCCTTGTTCATATCGCAGGTTTGCCTTACAACCTTTTATATAGGGATTTGTGTTTCAAGATAGTAGACAACATGCCCTTTCACTCGGTAGTTGAAAGCTATCCACCGAATCCCACCTGTCTTAACTACAGGTCAACACTGTCGAACAAATAACGGCACTAACGGAGTCTTCCATACATATTTGGGAAAGGGCCAAGGTTTCCTGGGTCCTTTTTTTATTGGCTCTACATCATTTAGTGTTGGTTTAACAAAATCGTGAAATTTTCGCTAAATTGGTATAGTTTTACGAGTTACATACTTTTAGGGTATGTGACTCTTTTATTTT
>NZ_JACJKU010000038.1 GCF_016901675.1 Limosilactobacillus coleohominis | reverse complement strand
CGTATGGCCTTCATCACTTAGTATATGAAATTGTTGATAATTCGGTAGACGAAGCTTTATCAGGATACGGTGACGAAATTAACGTCATCATTGGCGCCGATAATTCGATTACGGTGCAAGACCATGGACGGGGAATGCCTGTCGGGATGCATGCGAGCGGTAAGCCAACGCCTGAAGTTATTATGACAGTGCTACATGCCGGTGGTAAATTCGGCCAGGATGATGGTTATAAGACTTCTGGGGGGTTGCACGGTGTTGGTGCATCCGTTGTCAATGCGCTTTCTACTAACCTAACTTTAACAATTGTAAGGGACCATGTTCGCTATCAAGAAAAATTTAAAAATGGTGGGCAACCTATTGGAACATTAAAAAAGCTTGGTAAAACTCGTGACGATAGTGGGACCACAGTTTCATTTAAACCAGATCCAGCGATTTTCTCAACGACCGTTTATGATTATAATACGTTGGCACGCCGACTTAGAGAGTCCGCATTTTTGCTAAAGGGATTAAAAATCACCTTGACTGATGAACGTGCTGGCCAAGAACAAAACCAGACGTTCCAGTACGAAAATGGAATTGAGGACTTCGTACAGTACTTAAATGAAGATAAGGATACGTTAGGCAAAGTCTTATCATTTACCGGAAAACAGGATGGTGTAGAAGTGGATGTTGCCGCTCAATATAATGACGGCTATTCTGAAAATATCCTATCATTCGTAAATAACGTGCGAACTCCTGATGGTGGGACCCATGAAGCTGGATTCCGGAGCGCTTGGACTAAGAGTTTTAACGATTACGCTCGTAAAACAGGATTGCTCAAAGAGCGTGATAAAAATCTAGAAGGCAGCGACGTTCGTGAAGGGGTGACTGCCATCGTATCAGTACGAATCCCAGAGCGGATTTTACAATTTGAAGGGCAAACGAAGGACAAATTAGGTACTCCTGAAGCACGTAAGATTGTCGATAGTATCGTTAGCGATCAACTTAGCTATGCTTTGATGGAAAACGGCGATTTTGCTCAAATGTTAATTCGAAAGGCCGTCAAAGCTCGGCAGGCTCGTGAAGCTGCACGAAAGGCGCGAGACCTCTCACGCAATGGTAAGAAGCGTAGCCGAAAAGAGCGGAATTTATCAGGTAAGTTAACTCCAGCTCAATCTAAAAATGCAAAGAAGAACGAATTATTCTTAGTCGAAGGTGACTCTGCCGGTGGTTCTGCTAAACAAGGACGGGATCGGAAGTTCCAAGCAATTCTTCCTTTACGAGGCAAAGTGTTAAACACTGAAAAAGCGAAGTTAGACGATGTTCTTAAGAATGAAGAATTGAACACCATCATTTATACCGTCGGGGCTGGTGTAGGTTCCGAATTTAACGTTGCCGATTCTAACTATGACAAGATCATTATTATGACTGATGCCGATGATGATGGTGCGCATATCCAAATCCTATTATTAACTTTCTTCTACAAGTACATGCGACCAATGATTGAAGCTGGTAAGGTTTATATTGCTTTGCCACCTTTGTATCGTTTACAGCAAGGTCGTGGTGCAAAGAATAAGATTACGTATGCTTGGACAAATGAAGAGTTAACCAAGTTGACCCGTAAAATGGGTAAAACCGCATCATTACAACGGTTCAAGGGACTTGGTGAAATGAATGCCGATCAACTTTGGGAGACGACAATGAATCCGGAAACTCGGACGTTAATTCGGGTTAAAATCAACGATGCTCAGTTAGCTGAAAAACGAGTGACAACATTAATGGGGAATAAAGTTGAACCCCGTCGTGAATGGATTGAAAAGAACGTTCATTTTACAATGACTGATGATAAAGAATCTGACGAGTTAGTGGAAAATAAAGGACAAGTCAAATCTTCATCCTCTAAAAAATCAACACCCCAGATTAAAACGTGGAATCAACAATAATTTAGAAAGGACAGTGCCAAGTGAGCGATAATAAAATTGAAGAGTTAACCCTGGAACAGTTAATGGGTGAACGATTCGGAAGATATTCTAAATCAATTATTCAAGAACGGGCATTGCCAGATATTCGTGATGGACTAAAACCGGTTCAACGACGAATTTTATTTGCAATGAACAAGGACGGAAATACTTATGATAAAGGATTCCGCAAATCTGCCAAGTCAGTTGGGAATGTCATGGGTAATTTCCACCCCCATGGTGATAGCTCAATTTATGAGGCCCTGGTTCGGTTAAGCCAAGATTGGAAACTGCTCGAACCGTTAATTGAAATGCACGGTAACAATGGTTCGATGGATGGTGATCCACCGGCTGCAATGCGGTACACGGAAGCCCGGCTTAGTAAAATTGCCGGTTTAATGCTTCGTGATATTAACAAAGATACGGTTGAGATGACCTTAAACTTTGATGATACCGAAAAGGAACCAACAGTATTACCAGCACGAATTCCCAACCTATTCGTTAATGGAGCTACAGGAATTTCGGCCGGGTATGCTACTGAAATCCCACCGCATAATTTAAGAGAGCTCATTAAGGCCCTTATTTTCCTAATGCAGCATCCTGATGCTAGTTTGGATGACCTAATGCAATATGTTCCAGGTCCAGACTTCCCAACTGGTGGAATTATCCAAGGGACTGATGGTATTCGGAAGGCATATGAAACTGGTCGAGGTCGTGTTATTTTGCGTGCTAAAACAACAATCGACGAATTGCGCGGCGGCCGTCGGCAGATTACCGTGACAGAAATCCCTTATGAGGTCAATAAGGCCCAACTTGTAAAGCGGATCAATGATCTTCGATTAAATAAAAAGGTTGAAGGCATTGCTGAGGCGCGGGACGAAACTGATCGAAGTGGCCTACGCCTTGCGATTGAATTGAAACGTAATGCTGATGCTAAGGGGATTTTAAACTACCTGCTTAAAAATACTGATCTGCAAATTAACTATAATTTCAACATGGTGGCGATTGATGATCAGCGTCCCATGCGAATTGGCCTAAAGCATTATTTAGAATCCTATCTAGCTTTCCAACAAGAAATCATTACTAGACGGACTAGGTTCGACTTGAATAAGGCTAAAACCCGTTTACACATCGTTGAAGGGTTGATCAAAGCTTTATCAATTTTGGACCAGGTTATTAAGACAATCCGTTCAAGTAAGAACCGTAAAGATGCTACTAACAATTTAGTGGCTGAATATCAGTTTACCCAACCTCAAGCAGAAGCCATTGTTGCTTTGCAACTATACCGTTTAACTAACACTGATGTAACTGATCTTCAAGACGAACAAAAACGGTTGAATGATGCTATTGCTGAATATGAAAAGATTTTAAATGATAAGAATGAATTAAATCGGGTATTGGTTCGTGAACTAAAAACCATTGATAAGGCCTTTGGTTCTGATCGCAGGACCCAAATTGAAAAGCACGTTCAAAAGCTGACTGTTGATACTAAAGTCACAGTTCCTGATGAAGAAGTAGTTGTTTTAGTTTCCCATGCTGGGTATATTAAGCGAAGCAGTTTGAGAAGCTTCAATGCATCATCATTAGATGATAATGGACTTCGCGAGGATGATTATCCACTACTCATTCAAAGTGCATCTACACTAAGTCATCTTTTCATGTTTACAAATTTGGGCCACGTTATTTACCGTCCAATTCATGAATTAGCTGACACCAAATGGAAGGAAACGGGTGAACATATTTCTCAATCAATCGGTTTAGCTGATAATGAACAAATAATTTCTGCATTAATATTAGATCATCTTGATGTTCCTGGAACGGTGATCATTTCTACTAGTGATGGACAGGTTAAACAAACTACCATTAGCGATTTAAATCCTGGAACGCGTTATAAGAGTCGTGCCAGTGTATTCATGAAGCTTAAAAATGATCAGGCTCAAGTATTAAATGTTCAATATTATGAACCAAAAGATGAAAATACTAGTTTAACTGCCATCAGCAAGCAAGGATACGGGTTACGGTTTGATGTTGCTGAGGTACCGGTTCAAGGAACACGGACTGCTGGAGTAAGAGCCATTAATCTGAAAGATGACGATGAATTAACGAACTTAGTATTAACCAATGATCAGGATAATCTCGCCATTATTACTCAACGTGGAGCATTTAAGGAAATGGCAGCAAGTGAATTAGAATTAGGAAGACGTGCGCGGCGTGGAGTCTTAGTTCTTCATAAACTAAAGAAGAATCCACACGAAGTGGTTGACTTTATTGCATATTCACCTGAATTCCATGGAGCATTGGAAGTAATTACCAACCGTCCAGAATTTCAAGATATTCTAGTGGATGACCATCATCTCGGCACCATTAAGTCCAATGGTACATTTGTTATCGATACCGATACACAAGGGGTACCGGTTACACTCAGAAAGAAGATTACAGCTGTTGATGATAAAGAAACAGATCCTAATGAATCAACAGAAGATACGCCACAACATGGGTCAAAAAGGGAAACTTTAGATATCAATTGATCATTTTGCTAAATATGTCAAAAAAATTATTAATAATTTCAAAAGTCCGTGATATCATTATTACTAATGAGATGTATTAGCATCACTATTTTGAGGAGGAATCCATAATATGAGTAAAGAATTAGTATTTGGACACCAAAACCCGGACACAGATGCCATTACAGCTGCAATGGCATTTTCATATTTACAAAATCAATTAGGGTACGAAACTGAAGCAGTTGCTTTAGGTGAACCAAATGATGAAACTAAGTTTGCATTAGATCACTTCGACATGAAGGCACCACGGGTTGTTAAAACCGTTGCTAATGAAGTTGACAAAGTAATGCTTGTTGACCACAACGAACCTCAACAAAGTGTTGAAGACATTGACAAGGTTCAAGTAACTCACTTAGTTGACCACCACCGAATTGCAAACTTCAATACAGCACAACCTTTGTGGGCAACTGTTCGCCCTTATGGTTGTGTAAGCACAGTTATCTATGAATTGTTTGAAGACAAGCACATTGACATTCCTGCTAACTTAGCTGGAATGATGCTTTCAGCAATTATTTCAGACACATTGCTTTTGAAGTCCCCAACAACAACTGACCATGACCGTGAAGCTGTCAAGGCATTGGCAAAGATTGCTGATGTTGATTACGAAGATTACGGTATCAAGATGTTGAAGGCTGGTACTAACCTGGATGCTAAGTCTGATAATGACATTGTTGACGGTGATGCCAAGTCATTTGAATTAAATGGTTCAACTATTCGCATTGGTCAAGTTAACACCGTTGACCTTGACGATGTTTTTGTTCGCCAAACTGATCTTGAAAAAGAAATGAAGTCCTTAATGGATCAAAACGGTTATGATACCTTTATTTTGATCGCTACTAACATTTTGAACAGTGATTCAGACCTATTGGTTGTTGGTGACAACACTGACAAGGTTGAAAAAGCCTTTGGTAAGAAGCTAAATGATGCTCACCGGATGAACTTGCCAGGAGTAGTTTCCCGTAAGAAGCAAGTGGTTCCTCCATTGACTGATGCTTTTGAAGGATAATTAAGTGTTAATTTAATAGATTATGAAGTTGTCATGGCTAAGACACAATGCTGTTGCGTTTGTGTCAAAAGCTAAATGACGACTTTTTAATTACACTAACTTATTGTAAGTTACGATAAAGTTGAGTATAATATTTGTACAAAGGAGGGATTGAGATGTATTTAACTTTTACTAATGAAGCTAAGCAACGGTTAGCCAGGTATGTCGATGATTCAAAAAAGATGTTAATGGACTACGATGATGGGGTTGGACCTTTTTCTGCTATTGGAAATTGTTCATTAGATGATAATTTCAAGCTGATTTTTGTTGATAAAGACCGTAATTTTAAAGACTTTGATGCTCATTTTGATTCTAACCTAGGACCAATTTATTATAAGGGGTATACAAAACCACAATTTGATGAACAAATGACCGTTCGTTTCAATCCAAACGTGTTTACAATGCCTCTGACAACACCTAAGGGAACCTTAACTGATGACATTGAAGTGGTAGATTTAAGTAATGGCAACTATGAATCAACAACAATGAACCAAACGCACGATTGTTAATGAGGTGAATTCATTTAATGAAAGATAAGGATCTTAAAGCAAAATTGTCGCCAATCCAATATGCAGTAACCCAGCAATCAGCAACAGAACGACCATTTACGGGTAAATATGACCAATTTGATCAGCCTGGAATCTATGTTGATGTTGTGAGCGGGGAACCGCTTTTTTCCTCACTTGATAAGTATGACTCTGGATGCGGATGGCCTGCCTTTACTAAACCTTTAGAGAAACTAAAGATGAAACGAGATCAATCTCATGGAATGGAGAGAACTGAAGTACGGAGTGTAGAAGCAGACTCACACTTGGGTCACGTCTTTACCGATGGACCTCAAGACAAAGGAGGACTCCGTTATTGTATTAACTCAGCTTCCCTCCGTTTCATCCCGGTTAAAGAATTAGAGCAACAGGGGTACGGCGAATATCGAGCCATTTTTAAGGATTAACTTGTTGAATGAAAGAATTGTAGTAAAATAGAAACCCGTAAGAATGTTGAATAAAGGGGGGATTGGCCTTGGTTACCCAAGCTGCCATTCTGTTACTAGTCGGCGTTTTTGCGGGTTCTTTAGGTTCTTTACTTGGAATTGGTGGTGGAATGATCATCATTCCAATTTTAAGCGTCCTTATGGGCTTGCCAATGCGCTATGCAATCGGAGCAAGTGTGATTGCCGTAATCGCAACTAGTTCAGGATCAACGATTGCTTATTTAAAAGACGATTTATTAAATCTTAGGGTTGCAATGTTTTTGGAAATTGCTACCACAGTTGGAGCCATCACCGGAGCAATTCTAACCGGAGTGATTGATGGTAAATGGCTAGAAGTGCTGTTTGGAATTTTCTTAGTATATTCAACCTATAATATGATCCAAAAACTTCGGGGCAAAGTTAAACAAGATGCTGACAAAGTTAGTGATGATAAATGGGCAAAAAAATTGAAATTACAGGGCTCATATTATGACAAGTTATCCGGGGAAGAAAAATATTACCAAGTCACTCGAGTTCCAGGTGGTTTTGCAATGATGTACGGTGCAGGACTTGCCAGTGGACTACTTGGAATTGGTAGTGGAGTTTTCAAAGTGATTGCCATGGATACAATCATGAAAATGCCATTAAAACCATCTAGTGCTACCAGTAACTTAATGATGGGGGTCACTGCTGCTGCAAGTGCTACCGTTTATTTCTTTAATGGTTCTATTCATCCGCATATTGCTGCACCATTAGCAATTGGAATCTTAATCGGGGCAGCAATTGGAACCCGGTTAATGCAACGCATTCACCCACGATTGTTAAGAATGATCTTCGTTCCAATTTTGTTTATCATGGGTGTTCAAATGATTCTAAAAGGATTTAGGGTGATTAACTAATGGCAAGCAAAGAAACAGACCAAACACGCTCGGAAATGAGTAAAGTTGAAAATGTCATTGGTGTTATCATGCAAATCGGAGTATTAGCATCCGCGATTGTCATCATAATTGGTTTGCTAATGTTTTTCATTACTGGTCAATCTGGATATACAGGTAATAATTTTCCACACACTTTTGCTGCAATTGGTCGCGGCTTAGTATATTTCAAGCCATATGCAATCATCATGTTGGGATTATTTTTGCTTATCTTAACACCTGCATTGCGGGTCCTAGTTTCGATCTATGCATTTGCAGTCATGAAAGATCGTATGTATGTTTGGATTACTTCGCTCGTTATGGTGATCTTAGTTATTGCCATGGTTATTGGGATGTACGGCATCTAATTATTAGACTTAAAGTCATCAATTTGGGATATCCCGGCTTTTTTTGTGGAGGAGAGAGGCAAGTTGCTGTATACTAAGGTCAGTATTTAAAACGGTTACTGAACAAATTGCCGAGAGGGGGTAGACATTATTAACGAATCGGCTTTAGTTATTGAAGACTTCTCAGCTCTGGGACAAATTTCAATGGTATCAGCATTAACCGTCCTCCAAGCAATGAATCATACAACGGCTGCTCTACCTACGGCTATCTTATCAACCCAAACTGAAGGGTTTGGCACTCCCAAAAAATTAGCGACTAACCGGTGGATTAAACAGACGATCAACCATTGGCAATTAGTGCCGAATTTAGACTTTAGTGGTGCATTAGTTGGATACATTGGAGATACCGAAATTATTTCAATGGTAGAGCAACTGTTTACGATGAAGTTGGGCAATCGTCCCGTAATTATTGATCCAGTTATGGGTGATGAGGGGAAGTTGTATCCTGGATTAAGTAAGGATTACATTCAACATGTTCGTCGGTTATGTACTCATGCCACAATTATTACCCCGAACTGGACTGAATTATGTTTCTTGTCTGGAGCAGAAATAGTCCTTGAACCCAGTTTGGAGAATGCTAAACATTTATTAGATTGCATCCAAGGTTTCGGTATTAACGCTGATGTTATTATTACGGGTGCGAAATTAAATGATAAAACGGGTTGTTTATTTCAATCGCGTGAAGAAGGCTTTGAATTTGTCGGTCATTCAGAGATCGATGGACATTTTTATGGGACTGGCGATACTTTTGCTGCCATTCTTTTAGGATGTCTATTAAGCAATCTATCATTAACTGATTCGGTTAAAAAAGCAACCAATCTGATTTATGAAGCCATCGTGGCGACCGCTAATGATCAGGAAGTTGCAAATCGGAAGTATGGGTTAAAATTAGGAAAATTAATCCAGTTAATTGTTTCGCAAAATTAAAACTAAGGAGTTTTTGTTTAGTATGGATAAGTCAACTCAACAACTTAATAAGTTAATTTTTGCTGCATTACTGTTAGCAATTACAATTGTTTTTGGACGAATTTTCATTATTCCGATTCCATGGACCCATGGGAACGTAAACTTATGTGATGCCGGAATTTTAATTGCAGCAATGCTTTTGGGACCAGTCTATGGGACTGCAGTTGGTGGACTTGGTGGTTTATTTTTAGATTTGATTTCAGGATACACTCAATATGCACCATTTTCTTTGATTGCCCATGGTTTAGAAGGCTTGTTAGCCGGTTGGTTATACAAAAAAGCTGGAAAGAATAAGTTTGCAGAATATGGTGCTAATTTGATTGCCATTTTAGTAATGGTAATTTGCTACTTCTTTGCTGATTCCATCTTGTATAATTGGGTAGCTGGTGTCTTAGGGATTGGGACTAATATTCTTCAAGGAATTGTAGGAATGGTAATTGCAATATTGATTGTACCTACAATTAAGAAACGCATTAATCTTTAAACGATTTAAATACCAGGGGATGATCCTCTGGCATTTATTTTGTTTGTATAGTTACTTTGTTTAATATATATTATGTAAAGTAAAATAACAATTTTGTAATTTAACTAAGAATCGTGTTTAATTATTACTAATTAAGTCTAATATTTGGAGGAATTTACATGGCTATTACCGATCAAGAAGATCTTCATTTCCAATTGGTCACAGATGACCCATTAGATATTGAACGACTACAAAATATTTGCAAACAAACCTTTACTGAAACTTTTGGTGCTGACAACACTGATGAAGATCTAGAAAAGTTCTTTGCAGAAGCTTATGCTCCAGACGTTTTAAAGACAGAATTGAATGCTGATTCTTCACAGACCTATTTTTATAACCTAAATGGTCAAATTGCTGGCTATCTGAAGGTTAACTGGTCAAATGATCAGACAGAACTTTTTTATCCTGATGCTTTCGAGATTCAAAGAATTTACGTTTTAAAAAGGTTTCAACACTTACATATTGGTGGTCGGCTAATGAAAAAGGCCCTCAGCATTGCTAAGGACCTTGATAAGTCGCAAGTTTGGCTTGGTGTTTGGGAGCAAAATACTAACGCTCAGGGCTTCTATCATCATTATGGATTTCGCCAAGTTAGTCAGCACACGTTCACTGTTGGGAACGACGATCAAACTGACTATATTCTTTTAAAAGACCTTTAATATGGGAATCCCTGTTTATTGGTTCCAAAGTAGATGTGGTACAGATCATATCCTAGGTTACGACATTGCTTTAATGAAATGTTGTTACTGTACAGGACAATGGTCTGTTTCTTTTTAGTGTTAGCAAAAATTGTACAAGCGTAGCCTTCATATGATCCATTTGCATGTAACTCATTCGGGTGTAAATAGAAACCACCATAGTATGGGTTATCATTCGGTTGGAAGTTAATTTGCTGATACTGCTTCAAAATGTCATTTTGTTTTAAAACGACTTGATTAATGAATTTCCAGTAACTATTTGGTGTGGCAACGATTTGGCCAGCACCAAATTCTGCTGACATTTCACGCTGTAAGTACCGCCACGAATCTGTTTCTTGCGAGTCAAACTTAAATTGATGATCATTTAAGGATGGAGACAACTGTTTTGAAGACGATAACTGATTAAAAAACTTCATTCCTTGAAGATGATTAGGTTTAAATATGTTTTTTTTTACATATGTTGCATACGATTCATGACTGACTATGCTGACAATAATTGCCAGCAAGCCATAATTAACGTTTGCATAGTGCCACTGACCTAGATGATTGACAACTCTATAATTTTGTTTTGTAAAATTGATACTGTCTTTTTCAGATTTTAATGGCTGGTCAGCAATTTGGCTACGATCTGCAAGCCCGCTTGTATGGGTTAATAAATTGCGAATGGTAATTTGCTGACTATTGCGAATTTCCGGAAAAAACTTACTGATCTTAGTATTCAGCGATAATTGATGATGGTTAATGAGTTGCTGAATAGCCATTCCAGTAATTGCTTTTTGAAATGAAGCAATGGGGAAAAGTTTATTAGTGCTGATGGCAGGTGCAGTCCCCTCACCTACAATTACTTTATTTGTAATGATGGTTGGCTTTTTGCCAGATCCAACCATAACAATTGCATTTGCATTTTCCTTTTTTAGGGCATTCTGAATGGCCTGCTTTTGTTGAGAACTAATCGTTGCAGCATTCCCAATTATTGGCATTGCAATTAACGAGTAAACTAGCATAATGATGCTTAAACACAGGAATTTGTGAAACTGATTCTTCAACATATTAATATCCTCAAATTATTTTTTATCCACTTGTCATATCATAACGTAAAACAACATTATCCATCAATTAACGCAACCGATTTAAATAAATCATTACTTCTTGTAAGTAAAATAATAATCAATCCATAATATAACAGACTATGAAAAGGAATGATTTATTATGAATGAAGATGTTTATATCAGTAAGAAAATGTCCTACGCATTGAGGCATAACCCTCAAAAGTATGGCCTTCAGCTCGATCAATATGGATATACTGATATTCATAGTTTTATTGATGCTTTAAACCGTGTCCACCATATTACACCCCCGATTACAATTGAGCGAATTAAAATGGTAATGGAGCATTCAAATAAGGAACGTTTTAAAATTAAAAATGGCAAAATTTGCGCCTTATACGGTCATTCAATTTCTGGAATTATTAGTCATCGTCAGGCCACTCCACCAGATATTCTTTATCATGGTACTGCAAGGCGCTTTATCCCCAGTATTAAAAAGCTAGGTTTATTACCGATGAAGCGACAATACGTTCATTTATCTACGGACATTCCAATGGCGCGTCAAGTTGGTGGTCGGCATGATAGTCATCCGGTAATTTTGCGGATAAATACTAAAGTTGCTGTAGCAAATGGTATTAAGTTTTACGTTGGTAATGATGAAGTCTGGCTATGTGACGAGCTACCGGCTGAATACATTGAATTTCCATAGAAATAGCAAGATTTCTCACAAACAAAGGGGCCTTCTGTTCGGTTGTCCGAGTGGAAGCCCCTATTGCTAACTGTAGCCTGGTTAAGACCACAATTCCTTATTTGATTTCAGTCAATCCTTGCTTCTTACGACCATGATTAAACCATGGACTAACAGTGAAGGCTAAAATATCATTAATGACGTAGATTGAACTGTTAACCGCCATTGCTAAGGTAGC
The DNA here is from genome assembly GCF_016901675.1 of Limosilactobacillus coleohominis. GTDB lineage: Bacteria > Bacillota > Bacilli > Lactobacillales > Lactobacillaceae > Limosilactobacillus > Limosilactobacillus intestinavium. Next base: position 3,436 of record NZ_JACJKU010000038.1, on the reverse strand, counting down.
ATCACCTTGAGCAAATGTTACTGCCCACAGAATCAATTGGAAGATTCCGGAAGCTAACCACCAGAAGTATTGGTTATTGTAACGCATGAAGCACATAATTCCAGCAGTTAAACTAATGGAGAAGCTGATAGCGTCAATCCATGGACGAGGATCGTCAGTCAGATGACCAATTAAGTAACCAGAAATCAGGTAAACTAAAATAGTACCAATAATTGCAATTGTCCATTCCTTGCTACCAAACTTACGCAGGTGATTCTTAGTATCATCGTTCCAAGTCTTAACTGCAAAAATGACAGGCAAGTCAAGGGTTGCGATGTAGGCAATTTGTTCAAAAATAGACAGGTAATTTTTAGCTGCTAATCCTGCATAAATAAAACAAGCAGCACTAATTAAACCTAACCAACCATTAATCGCCTTAGTAGCATTAATGGCAAGCACACAAAGGGTCCCTAACAAGGTACCAATGAAGGTAATAACAGTAACTGTGGTAACCTTACCTTCAATTAACAATGCCAATTGGAAGCCAAAAGCAAAAAACCATAAACAATAGTTTTGCACTGGCCAGCCCTTTAACTGCCTAAACAACCAAATAAAATAGTTCTCATGAGAATTTCCCATCGATAACCAAACTCCTTTAAATTATTAGGTTCACGTTATTCATAAACGTGCCTTATCCGCCTTGCGGCATCTGGACAAATTTTGTCACCGATTAAAAAGTATAGCATGGTTTAAATTGAATTAATAATTTCTCAATGAGCAGAAAATGCTAGTTTGTATTGAAATATCAGATATTAACAAAACTTTAAATTTAATTTCTAGCTTAACATAATTTTATTACTGTTAAATATGTCAAATTAAAAAGTGATTTTGGATTAATCAATAAAAATGGTAAAATAATAATATTATTCTACCGGAAAAATGGAGGCAATGAATCATGTTGTATGATGCAGCTTTAGTGTTGGAAGGTGGCGCAATGCGTGGGCAATACTCAACTGGCATTACTGATACCCTACTAGCTCACCATATCGAATTTAAAAGTGTGATTGGTGTTTCTGCAGGTGCACTGTGTGGAGCCCAATATGTTTCTAAACAATATGGCCGGATAGTTCGGGTTAATACTAATTACCGTAAAGATAAAGAATACATCTCCCTTCTCCATATGTTAAAGCGCAAGGATATCTTAAATCTAGACTTCTTATTTGAAGATCACGGCTGGGACTGGAATAATTTTGACGAACGTGCCTATGAACGTTCTTCCTCCAGTTTTACCATCGTGGCAACGCAAGTATCATCAGGGCGGCGGGTTACCTTCACCGACCCAACTGGGACAGAACTAGTTAATGATCTTAAAGCTTCTTGCTCAATGCCTTTCCTAATGGAACCACAGGTCACTTCTAAAGGGGAATGCTTAGATGGCGGTGTAGCGGACTCTATTCCTTACGATGTTGCTAAGGAACAAGGTTACAAGAAGATTGTGGTTGTTCGTACCAGGCCTCATGATTACCACAAAAAGCCGACCCCAAAACTGCTTCAGCAAATGTATCGTCACACCTTTAAAGAATCTCCCCGCTTTGCTGAAACTGGTATTAAACGTCCAGAAATGTACAATCAACAGGTTGACGTGGTAAATGAAAAAGCAGCGACCAGCGAATGGTTCAAGTTTTCACCAGAAAACATGGTCAAAGTCGGTCGACTTGAAAAAAATACTGACAAGTTGAAAGCACTTTACCATCAAGGTCAACAACAAGCTGAGGAATTGTTACCAATGCTGCAGGATTATTTAACTAAATAAAGTGAGGGATTAATTTTGGAGAAAGTTGTTTTTGTAGGCGCGAAACGTAGCCCTATTGGTAAACTGGGTGGTGCTTTATCTTCTAAGACGGCCGTTCAATTAGGTAGCCAAATTATTAAAGCTGCCCTGGAACAAACTACGCTCGCCCCTGATCAAGTTGATGAAGTATTTATGGGCAACGTTGTAACCGCTGGAGAAGGCCAGAATCCTGCTAGACAAGCAGCATTAAACGCAGGACTCCCCTACTCTGTCCCTGCTACCATCATTAATGACGTGTGCGGTTCTGGGATGCAAGCAATTCGTTTGGCAGCTCAACAAATAATGTTGGATACGGCGGATGTTGTGGTTGCTGGTGGAATGGAAAGTATGTCAAATGCACCGTATTTAATTCCGCATGCACGATTTGGATACAAATATGGTGATGGTCAATTTGTTGACGCACTTTATCATGACGGGCTACAAGATGCCTATCACGGCTACCCAATGGGGATGACCGCTGAGAACCTTTTGGAAAAATATCCTGAAAGTCGCGAAGATATCGATGCCTTTGCATTAATGAGCCAAGAGAAAGCAAAAAAGGCTCGAGACAATGGCAAGTTTGATGATGAAATCGTCCCAATTGAGGTCACAAGCCATCATAAATCATTGTTAATTAAACAAGATGAGTCAATCCGGGAAACATCCATGCAGCAATTAGCCAAGTTAAAACCAGTTTTCAAGGAAGGTGGTTCAGTAACTGCTGGAAATTCTTCTGGCCTTAATGATGGCGCTGCTGCTGTCGTGATGACTTCGGAAAAATATGCCAAGGCTCACCATCTCCAAATTTTGGGATATTGGTCAGCTGATTCCATTGTAGGTGTTGATCCTGCAATCATGGGTATCGGTCCATATTATGCAATTAAAAAGCTAATGCAAGAGCAATCTATAAATTATCAGGATATTGATCTGTATGAAATCAATGAAGCCTTTGCTGCCCAATCATTAGTGGTTCTGCATCAGTTAGGAATTAATGCTGATAAAGTGAATGTTAATGGTGGTGCAATTGCACTTGGTCATCCAATTGGAGCATCTGGAGCCCGAATTATTGTTACAATGTTATACGAAATGAATCGTCGAAATGCTCATACAGGCGTTGCCAGTTTATGTATTGGCGGCGGCATGGGTGCTGCTACGTTAATTACGAAATAAGAAATTGATATCTAGATATCAAAAATAAACAACACATTACAAAATAAGGGTCTAACGCTCGGTAAATCGAACGCTAGGCCCATATTTAATGGCTCTTTGTCAAATCCTGTTGATAGGTAAGAATCAGGTTATGCAACCTGGTTCTTTTTTTGTGCCATTTGACGATAATAAATTCGATAGACCATGTGATCAAAATTACGAAAGCCGAAGGCTGTTCGTTGAATCTGCTTAATCATTCTGTTTATTCCTTCCATTGCACCATTACTGTATTTGAATTGGGAAGCATTAAGCACATACTCTAAATTTTGTCGAAGAGTTTTAATGACTATCGTCATTTAGGAACTTATTTGTTCCGACGGATAAAGCGCGTCAGTTAGGCCATCCATATCACGGTGGGATAAGTTAGTCATAATACTTTGCATTACGTTATAATCTGCCATTAATCGTTCATCTACC
>NZ_JACJKU010000037.1 GCF_016901675.1 Limosilactobacillus coleohominis | reverse complement strand
CTTGACAATGGTCACTTCATAACAGCGTGACAGAAGTCGTTTACGACTTCGTTTTCACGCCCCCGCAAGCAACAATAGGGTCCTAGCGTTCGGTTTGCCGAATGCTAGGACCCATTGTTGTACTGCGCTGTTCGTATTTAAAGATTGTAGTCTGCCTAACGTCACAGTCTCTTTAATCAGTATTTTTTACGTTAGATTATTACTTTTCGTTATTCTTGCGAGAGTATGAAGCAATGTCAGCAAGCAATTCGTCCATAAAGTCTTGCTTGCTCATGCTGTTTTGGTCCTTTTCACCGTATTTCCGTACTGAAACAGAACCATTAGCCATTTCATCATCACCAACAACCAGAGTGTATGGAACTTTTTGGGTTTGTGCTTCACGAATCTTGTAACCCATCTTTTCATTCCGGTGGTCAACATTTACACGAATGTTAGCTGCACGTAATTCAGCGCCAAGCTTGTCAGCATATTCACCGTGCTTGTCATCTGAAACTGGAATAATGTGGACTTGTTCAGGAGCTAACCAGGTAGGGAAGGCACCCTTGTAGATTTCAGTTAAGTAAGCAACAAACCGTTCCATCGTACCAACAACACCACGGTGAATCATGACTGGCATGTGTTCCTTACCATCATTACCAACGTATGTTAAGCCAAAGCGTTCTGGAAGCATGAAGTCTAATTGAATAGTAGACATCGTTTCGTCGTTACCAAGAGCAGTCTTAGTTTGAATATCCAACTTAGGACCGTAGAAAGCAGCTTCACCTTCAGCTTCATAGTAGTCAAGGTTCAAGTCATCCATTGCTTGCTTCAACATTGATTGAGAACGTTCCCACATTTCATCATTAGCGTAGTACTTCTTCGTGTTCTTAGGATCACGGAGAGAAAGACGGAAGCTGTAATCAGTAATGTCAAAGTCTTTGTAAACGCTCATGATTAACTTCAGAATCTTTGCAAATTCAGAACGAATTTGGTCAAGGGCAACAAAGGTGTGACCATCATTCAAAGTCATTTCACGAACCCGTTGTAGACCTGAAAGGGCACCGGACTTTTCATAACGGTGCATCATTCCTAATTCAGCAATACGTAATGGTAAGTCACGGTATGAACGAATGTGGTGCTTGTAGATTTGAATGTGGCTAGGGCAGTTCATTGGCCGCAATTCAAGCATTTCGCCATCACCCATATCCATTGGTGGGAACATGTCATCACGGTAGTGTTCCCAGTGACCAGATGTCTTATAAGCATCTAAGTTCATCAATACTGGTGTGTAAACATGCTCATATCCGTCGGCCACTTCACGGTCAATAATGTAACGTTCAATAGTTCGGCGAATGGCGGCACCCTTTGGCATCCAGTAAGGAAGACCAGCACCGACTTTAGGATCAACAAAGAAGAGGTCTAATTGGTTACCGATTACTCGGTGATCACGTTCTTTAGCTTCTTGACGCTTCTTAAGATCTTCAGCTAAATCATCTTTCTTGTAGAAGGCAGTTCCATAAATCCGTTGTAACATTGGATTTGATGACATTCCCTTCCAGTAAGCACCAGCAACGGACAAGAGCTTAAAGTTCTTAACTACGTCACCATAAACTAGAATGGGGGATTCAGCAACGGCATAGGTATCACCAAGCTTATACATGGCAACTTTGCCATCCTTAGCATTAGCGTTAATTAATTCAGTGGAGAATTGATCATTCTTTACATCAGCTAATGCTTCATCAACATCACGTTCAACAAAGTCAACTTTGGCATCGTCCTTAGCCATTTTTTTAATGTCTGCTTCCAAGCCTTCTAGTTCATCAGCAGAAACTTGTTGGTCATCCTTGTCTGAATCAACCCAGAATTGATCGTCTTCAGCAACAGCATCCCCTAAACGAATACCATCATATTTGCTTTCCAAAGCTGCTTTTAACATTAAAGCAACTAAATGACGAAGGGCAGCAGCACTTTCGGCTGAGTCCTTATCAATTTTGTTCACTTGTCCATCTGGTGACATTACTGCAACTTGTGCCATAAAAATCTCTCCTTTGTAATATAAATAAAAAACGCCCCTAGTACCGCCTAAACGATACTAGGGACGTCGATTTAACATAATCAGCGTGGTTCCACCCATGTTCAGAGTATTAGAAAACACTCTCTCTATGGTGTGTTAACGGACACGACCCGCTCCTCCTTATTTCGGAGGGAAAAATTAAAGGTGGTACCATTATTACTTTCGCTAATGATTCTTCCACTAATGAACCACTCGCTGGGTAGGAAAGTAGTAAGGCTTGTCCTCTAATTACTGGTGATTATATTCGTATCAATAATGAGTGTCAATACTAAAATGAAAATTTTCTAATTTAATTATTAGCCATTGTTAGTTTGTTGGTTTTGGTTACTACCATTGTTTGTGGTGTTGCCTTGTTGGTTATTAGTATTTTGACTGTTATTCTGTTGGTTTTGTTGTTGGTTGTCAGATTGTTGTTGGGAATTTGACCGATTGTTGTCGGAGTTAGTGTTTTGTGAAGTTGTAGTGCCTTGGGAACCAGTGCCCCCAGTAGTAGTGGTGTTGCTACTTGGAGTTTGGATTTCGTAAGTAGCTTGGTTATCATCATCATCGTTACTACTCCGTTTGTGGCGACGATGGTGCTTCTTATGTGATGAGCTAGATGAACTTTCAGACGTTGACACAGAATTATTGTCAGTGTTAACAGGATTTTGTTGTCTAATTACAAAGACCACAAATACAATCGCTAAAATAACTAATAGTAATGCCAAGATGGTCTTATAAAGACGACCGTTCTTTTTATTACGTGGCTTTTTTGGTCGGTTGTTTCCGACAGTTCCCATGCTAGAACGGGTACCACTCATCTTAGGGTTAGTTGTCTCATTATTACCTAAGGTTGAGGTAGTCTTTTTTTTGCGATTAAATAGTGACCGTTTAGGTTTTCGTCGACTTTTTGGGGTGTCATACAGTTCCACCCGACTTAAATGTTTTTGATGGTCGTTACGATTATTATTATCCAAATTCTTTCACCTCAGTTTGGCCTGGCAACTAATTAAGTGATCGGCCAAAATTCTTTCTGACATTATACCATTATCCCATGCTTCTTACTAAATTAACGCTAATTTGTCATGATATCGCAAAACTTTAATAAAACGAAGGATCCCTTGTTCATATAATCTTGAATAAGAGACCCTTTATCTAGAATGTAGGAATGTTTGTAAAATTAATGGTATTTTTCGATAGCGGTTACTAATTGTTCCAATGTTTGACTTCCAAAAATTACTGGTGAGTGGTTGATCATTGTTGCAGGGACGCTCATGATCTTCTTGGATTTACGTAACTCTGGGAAATGTTGAAGGTCAATCATAGTAGCAGTAATTTGTGGATTTAACGCGGCAATGTGTTGGCAAGCAGCGACCACATCGGGACAAAAGTGACATGTTAAGGAAACGCCAATTCGAATTTGAGCTGCTGGTAACTGCTTAATCCGAGTTACCATTGCTGGATCAATAGTTTGTCCCGGACCGGCAACATTGTAGACACCAAGAACTAATGAATTGAGTTCATGTCCAGTTGGGATACCAGCATAATGTAATCCAGTATCTCTTCCATCAGCGTCTAGTATTTTCAGCATTGGTAAATAATTCCCCTGACCAACTTTAGAAATTACATTGAAATGATCATTCAAATCAGCAAATTCATTTATGAAGCCCAATAGCTGTTGACTTAAATCAGTATTATTAGTATCTACTTCAAAAGTGATGTCGCTAGTTAACCTTGCAAAAATTGGTTGAAGTTGGTTAGTAATATCACTCGTTAGCCAATTACCTTGATGAGGAACCACTGATTCTTCATTATTTAGATCAGTAGTTTGGCCAACCGGCGATGATGCACTAGTGTTGTTAGTTACAGGTGTAATTGGGATTCCAGCAGCTTGTTTTTGACTAGTAACATAATGTTCGGCTGTTGTGGCTGCCTGGGCACCATCAGCAGCTGCAGTAATGATCTGGCGAAGACTTTTAGCAATAACATCTCCTGCTGCAAAAACTCCGTTGATATTGGTTGCACCATCTACAGAAGTCTTAATGTACCCGTTTGAATCTAGATCTAAAACACCTTTCAAGTTTTGAGTAGCTGGTTCTGTGCCGACATAAACAAAAATTCCAAAGGTATTATCACCAGGATCAACATGATAAATAGTTTCTTTCCCAGTTTGATTATTGACTAGGGTAGCAGAAGAAACGTAATCATCACCACTGACTGACTTAATCTCAGTATTATATTCAATTGAAACCTTCGGATTATCAATTAATTTAGCAGTCATTGCTGGAGGGCATTTAAAGTGATCACTGCGGACTAGGACAGTTACATGTTTTCCAAAACGACTTAAGTAATCAGCTTCTTCAGCAGCAGCGTAGCCACCACCAACCACAAAAATTTGCAAACCGGTAAAGAGTTCACCATCGCAAGTAGAACAATAGGCAACTCCACGGCCACGGAATTGATCTTCACCATCAAAGCCCACTTTACGTGGATGAGCACCAGTTGCGATGATTACACTACGAGCGCGATATTCTTGCCCACTTTTGCCAGTCAAAATTTTGACCTCTGGTTTTAAAGAATATGCATCAATTTGGTCATGTTGGATTTGAACACCGAAGTCAGTAACCTGTTTTTGCAACTGGTTCATTAGCTTGGTACCATCAACCTTTTCAACCGCTGGGTAATTATAGACAACAGAAGTGGTGGTCACTTGGCCGCCGACAGTCTCACCTTCTAAAATGAGAGTGTCAAGCATGGCACGACCGGCATATAATCCTGCAGAAAGTCCAGCAGGACCGGCACCCACGATGATTAAATCATATAAATGTTGATCTGCCATTATTAATCACCAGATTAAAGCTTACCGACTAAATCAAGACTTGGCTTGATGGAATCTTGACCTGGTTTCCAATTAGCAGGGCAAACACGATCGCCATGTTCACGTACAAATTGGGCAGCTTGTAACGTCCGTAAAATTTCGTCAGCACTGCGGCCAATTCCCATGTTATTAATTGTGTAAGATTGAATCTTACCATCAGGATCGACAATAAAGACGCCACGATATGCTTGTCCAGCTTCTTCATCAAGGACGTCAAACATACGAGCTAGTTTACCGGCAGGGTCGGCAAGCATATGATACTTGATTTTACCGATTTTATCAGAGGCTTCTGCCCAAGCCTTGTGAACAAATTCTGTGTCTTCAGAAACTGAATAAATTTCAGCATTAGCATGTTTGAAATCTTCATATTTGTCTTGTAAGGCCTCTAATTCGGTTGGACAAACGAATGAAAAGTCAGCAGGGTAGAAGAAGAAAATGCTCCATTTGCCTAGTACATCTTGTTTAGTTACTTCTTTAGTTTCACCATCTTGGTAGGCGTTTACTTTAAAGTCATCAATTTCATGTCCAACAAAGTTCATAGATATCCTCTCCTTAATTAGAATCATTCTTAACTACACTTACAGTATAATCCGTTTAAATTAATAATCAACCCCTTGGAAACTTATTTTTACAGATAAATTATAATTAGAATAATTGTAAATAAAAAAGCCACGATTAAATCGTGACTTTGTTTTTAATTATTCAGCATCTTCTGAAGATGCGTCTTGTTCCCAAGCGTGCTTATGATGTTCAGCAGCAAATTTACGATCACCAATAATCATTTCGGTACAAGTCCAAACTAGGAGTACCAAAATAATAATAATGGTGGTCCAAGCTAAGATATCGGAAGTGGATTTGTTCCAAATTCCAAACCCTTCAAAAGTTTGTGGTAAGTTATATAAGTTTAAGAAGGTGAGGGCAAGTACTGAAATCCATCCTAAAATGTTAGTAATGATATGGTTCTTAAATTGGCCCATCTCAGTTTCACTGTTAGTCATTAATAATAATGGCAACATTGAGAATGGTAAGGCAAATGCCAAGAAGACCTGTGAGTTTTCCATTAAGAGGTTCAATGCAGTGTGTTGTTGAGTAGCAGTTTCTCGACCAGTCATAGCAACACAAATCAGGACAGGGATAACGGAAATTAAACGAGTTACTAACCGACGTGCCCACAATGGCATCTTCATGTGAACGAACCCTTCCATGATAACTTGACCAGTTAGGGTTCCAGTAATGGTGGAGTTTTGTCCAGAAGCTAACAGAGCAACAGCAAACAATGTTGAAAGGACACCAGACTTGGCAACACTAATTAAGATTGGATTGCTAAGCATGGAAGTGTTGTTTAATGCGTCATAGAGACCAAAGAAGGAACTATCTTGAACAGCACCACTCTTGAAGACTGCAACCCCCATGATTAATAGTAAAGCATTGACAACAAATGCAAGACTAAGTTGAATGTTGGAATCCCACATGGAGAAGCGAACGGTTTGTTTAATATCATCAACATTTGTATGATCAAGTTTTCGAGTTTGTGAAATTGCGGAGTGTAAGTACAAGTTGTGTGGCATTACCGTGGCACCAATAATTCCTAAAGAACCACTAAGTGGGGTAATCCCGCCAACTACTGGTCCCTTAGCAATCGCCTTTTGGGAAGGAATCAATCCCATGAAAACACTGCCCCATGCAGGTTTAGATAATGCAACCTGATATGCAAAGACAAACAGAATAACTAAAATTAAACAAGCAACAATTGCTTCAATTTTACGGAAGCCAATCTTAGTTAGTAACAGAAGAACAAGAACGTCTAAGACGGTAATGAAAACTGATGGTACTAATGGAATATGGAATAATAAGTTCAAAGCAATGGCGGCACCAATAACTTCCGCAATATCGGTAGCCATGATGGCAAACTCTGTCATAATCCAAAGAATAATTCCTAAGGCCTTCCCTGTACGAGCCCGAATGGCCTGTGCAAGGTCCATTTGGCTTACGATACCAAGTTTAGCCGCCATGTTTTGTAGTAACATCGCAATCAAACTTGAAATCAGGATGGTTGTCATTAAAGTATATTGGAAACTTTGACCACCAGTAATTGAAGTTGACCAGTTACCTGGATCCATGTATCCAACAGCTACAAGTGCTCCTGGACCAGAATAAGCGAATAGGGTTCTCCAAAACCCTTTACCATGAGGTACTTCAACTGTACCGTTGATTTCCTCAAGAGATTTACCGTTAGCATATTCAATTAGTTTATGCTTACGATGTTGATTTTTTGTGTTTTCCACGCCAAATCCTCCCTTTCTTTCGTATGCTAATAAGGTAATGTCCACAAAAATATTAAACTATTTGAACACCTTTGTTAGGTTAGCATAAAAAATAAAGTAACACAATAGAAAATGCCGTTTTTTCGGCATTAGAAGTACTTAATACGGAGAAAGTTACCCATTATCCATCCATTAATATAGAAAGAAAAAATAAAACTCTTAGGGGTAACAATTAGATAATGATAATCGTTTGACAATTGTCCTCGATTTTCGTATACTGACGGGGTAAATTAAACTATTCACAAGCGAGGTATTTAAGCAATGAAAGCACTTGTTTTAACCGGTCTAAAACAACTTGAAGTTCAAGACATTGAAGAACCATCAATCAAACCAAATGAAGTGTTAATTCACACTGCATATGCAGGTATTTGTGGTACTGATAAGGCATTATATGCAGGTTTACCAGGTTCTGCTTCAGCAGTTCCACCAATCGTGTTAGGACACGAAAATTCTGGGGTTGTTACTAAGGTAGGTTCAGAAGTTACCAATGTAAAGCCTGGTGATCGGGTAACAGTAGACCCTAACATTTATTGTGGTCAATGTAAGTACTGCCGGACTCAACGTCCTGAATTATGTGAACATTTAGACGCAGTTGGTGTTACACGGAATGGTGGTTTTGAAGAATACTTCACTGCTCCAGCCAAGGTAGTTTACCCAATTCCTGATGATGTTTCACTGAAAGCAGCCGCAGTTGTTGAACCAATTTCATGTGCTATGCATGGGGTAGACCTATTGAACACTCATCCATACCAAAAAGCATTGGTATTAGGTGACGGTTTTGAAGGCCAACTCTTTGCTCAAATTTTAAAGGCCCGTGGAATTCATGAAGTAACATTAGCTGGTCGTTCTGATGATAAGTTAGCTAATAACCGTAAGCACTTCGGTGTTAAGACTATTAACACTACTAAGGAAGAAATTCCAGCAGATGCATTTGATATCGTTGTTGAAGCTGTTGGTTTGCCAGCTACCCAAGAACAAGCATTGGGAGCAGCTGCACGTGGTGCTCAAGTATTGATGTTTGGTGTTGGTAACCCTGACGATAAGTTCTCTGTTAATACTTATGATGTCTTCCAAAAGCAATTAACAATTCAAGGTGCCTTCATTAACCCATACACATTTGAAGACTCCATTGCATTGCTTTCATCAGGTACTGTTGATCCACTTCCTCTCTTCTCTCATGAATTTGACTTAGATGGTGTTGAAGACTTTGTTAGTGGTAAATTAGGTAAGGTCTCCAAGGCGATTGTTAAGGTCGGCGGGGAAGAAGCCTAAATGATACCTTTAAAAATCTAAGATCCAATTAATCAGGTCTGCCTACGCAGGCCTGATTTTTTATTATCTAAAAACCTGAAATATCCTGTGTTGACACGGTGTCACTTTTGATGTAAAGTAACTAAAAATGACATCGTGTCACTTCAGGAGGGAATAATGCCATCATCAACTTTTTTTCATTTAAATGAGGATAAACAGCTGAACATTAAGAAAGCGTTATTGAGTGAATTTAGTCATCATAGTCTTGCTAATGCCCAAGTAGCACGCATTATTAAAACTGCAGGAATTGCAAGAGGAACTTTTTACAAATACTTTCCCAATTTGCTAGATGCTTATCAATGGTTACTCGGAATAATTATGGGTGAGTTGCAATTACACCCGCAAAAGTTGGTTAAAGGAAATGGAACTTCTCAGGAGTACCGAGAAGCAGTTCATCAACTAATATTGCGAATTAACAATAGCGAATATATTGACTTTTTGAAAATGTATTACGTGACCAATGAAGGTATTCTGGACAGTGAAGACACTAATCGCCATATGATAGCACAACTTAATAGTCAGCAATGGGCAATTATGGTGCTGTGTCACCAGGCCATTAAAGAGAGTTTAATTACTCCTCTTCGGCAAGCGGCTATTGAAAAACGACTCGGGAAAGCACTAGATAAAATTATTGGAGGATGACAATGTTTTTAGCAATTCGCGAAATTAGGCATAATAAACTACGTTATGGTTTAATCATTGGAATGATTGCGTTAATTGGTTATTTAATATTTATGCTCATGGGACTAATGTTGGGCCTCGCTAATGAAAATACTGCTGCTATTAAAAGCTGGGATACACAAACGGTTTACTTAAACAAGAATGCTAACGAAAATTTTAGCCAGTCATTGGTGTCTAAATCTCAGATTGGTCAACTAGGCAGTCATGAAGCCTTGGTTGGCACGACTCCAGTAGTAATGAAGAAAATGACGGGGCACGCTTCTAAGCAATCAATTCAATTTATGGGCTTATCAAAAAAACAATATCTATATCAAAAAAAGTTAGAATTAGTTGCCGGAAGAAAGCCACGAAACAATAATGAAATAATTCTAGACGAGTCTCTGAAAGATAAGGGCTACCATATTGGAAACACCGTTAAACTAAATTCTCAAGGGAAATCTTTGAAAGTAGTTGGATTTGTTAAAAACGCAAAATTAAATATTTCGCCATTAGCTATCGGTTCGCTGAGTACTTGGCAACAATTAAAAGGGACAAATGGACAATATATTGCGAGTGGAATTTTTTCTGATCAAAAAACTTCTCATCACCATCCTAAACTCGCTAAATATTCCGTTCATGAATTTATTCAGAAACTACCAGGCTATTCAGCACAAAATACTACTTTCGAATTTATGATTGGGTTTCTAATGATAATCTCATTAATTGTGATTGCAGTATTCCTTTATATTTTGACAATGCAGAAATTACCAGAATATGCAGTGCTGAGAGCACAAGGAATCCCTGTTTCGACATTAACGGGTGCTACTTTTGCACAAGCAATGTTATTAATGATCATTGGGGTAGTCATTAGCTTGATAGTGACCCTTATTACAACCTTGCTAATCCCTCAAGCCGTTCCGATGCTGATAAGTTGGCCAGTAACAATCTTAGTTGGGATCAGTTTAATTGTTTTAGGGGCAATTGGTGCGTTATTACCGGTCCACATTATTACTAAAATCAATCCATTAGATGCAATTTAGGAGGTCTAAGTTAATGCCAACAATTGAATTGAAAAATGTTAACAAGACATTTGGAACCGGAATTGGCAAAGTTCAAGCGTTAACAAATATTAATTTTGAAGCTCGCACTGGCGAATTAACGCTTATTTTGGGACCTTCCGGATCTGGAAAAAGTACGTTTTTAACGATTGCAGGTGGATTACGTCAACCAAGTTCGGGTGATGTTATTATTGATGGACAAAATATCAGTGCGATGAAGCCTCGGCAATTGGATCGATTAAGACTAAATAAAATTGGATTTGTTCTGCAATCATATAATTTATTGCCATACTTAACAGTTGCAGAACAGTTCCGATTAGTTGACCATGTTCACCCGCAGAATAATTTAAATAATCAAGAATTAGAACAGTTATTAAAGGAATTAGACATTGACCATTTAAAAGAACAATATCCAGATCAACTTTCTGGTGGGCAAAATCAGCGGATCGCCATTGCAAGAGCATTGTATACAAATCCGCCAATTGTTCTAGCAGATGAACCAACTGCAGCTTTAGATAGTGAACGGGGAGCAGCAGTTGGTCGTGAATTTCAAAAGCTAGCGCACCGTCGAGAAAAAACAATTATTGTAGTTACGCACGATTTGAGATTGCGTAAATATGCTGATCGAATTTTTGAGATTAATGATGGTAAAATAGAACAAACCAAGTAATCACTAATCAATATGAAGAAAGTTGAGGAATGAGATGGCGTTTTTAGAGTTACACCAGATTTTTAAATCATATTTCCTGGGAAATAATGAATTTCCAGTTTTAAAAGGAATCGATTTGACATTTGAAAAGGGCGAATTTGTTTCAATTTTAGGTGAATCTGGTGGTGGTAAGTCAACGCTAATGAATATCGTTGGTGGCTTAGATCGTGAATTCAATGGTCAAGTTAAAATTAATGGCGAGTTATTAGATCATCGAAACGAAAAACAGTTGGATGAATATCGTCGTTCCACAATTGGGCACATTTATCAGTCCTACAATTTGATCCCCCACTTAACTGTTTTAGATAATGTTCTAGTTTCATTAGATATGACAACATTAAGTTCTACTGAGAAGAAACAGCGTGCCCAACAATTGCTATCTAAGGTGGGGTTAAAAGATCAAATTCATAAATATCCTAAGTACCTCTCAGGTGGGCAAAAGCAGCGGGTTGCAATTGCTCGTGCTTTAGCCAGTGATCCTCAAATAATTATAGCCGATGAACCAACGGGAGCTTTAGATTCCAAAAACACTCAAGAAGTTTTGGAATTGATGGATGAAATTGCAAAAGACGGCAAACTGGTAATTGCAGTTACTCACTCGAGTGCAGTGGCTAATCACGGTACACGGATTGTGCATATGGCAGACGGTAAAATTGATCGTGATGAGCGGCTAAAAGAAGCATATCCAATTCCCGAGGATCCGACACGAATACAAACACAAAAGCTACCAGCACATTCAAGCTATGAATTCTCTTTTAAACATTTGATGTATAATTTCTGGCGGAATTCTTTGATTATGATCGGTGTGGCCATTGGCTTGTTTGCTGTCATGATTTTTAGCGGTTTAGGTAATGGTGTAAACGGTTATATTAAGCAACAGGTTAATTCAGTATCTAATCCGCAGGTGATTCAAGTATTAAGAAACACTACCGGCCGCAAAATGAATCAGCAAGAATTGATGGAGACATTCCAAAATATGGCTGGGAACCCGCAAGCAGGCTTAATAAGTCAGCATCAGATTCAGCGTTTGAGTAAAGTAGATGGGGTAAAGAAGGTAGAAAAAGGATTCACTTTACCAACTTATCGACTGGCTATGGAAGGAACTAGTAAGGTGCAAAGTGGTACGGGTCTTAGTGCCTGGAATGCTAATAATAAGGCTGATTCAATTAAGTATGGGCATCGTCCTGGCAAAGGTGAAATGGTGGTTGGTAAGCAGGAGGCTTCCCAAATTATGGGAGCCAAAAACTATCGTAAAGTACTCGGTAAAAAAGCGTCATTAACCTTTAATTGGATTGATCAAAAAGGTCAACCGGTAGCAATTAACATTCCGATTAAAGTTGTAGGACTAGTTGATAGTAGCACTACTGGTGGTTCATCTGTGAATTATCAAACAGTTTACGATGCATTGAAGGATCAAAAGGCTGATACACGACCTAATTTCTTAGCAGTACGAGTGAGAAATCTCAATCAGGTTTCAACTGTTGCTCAGAAAATTGATAACCTTCGGGACAACAACAAACGGGTCTTTGGCACGATTACGGTTGGATCGATGCTGAAACGTATTAATCGTTATGTTAAATTAGCTTCTGATATTTTAGCAGGCGTAGCCGCAATATCTCTGTTAGTTTCAGCTTTAATGATTATCGTGACGATGTATATGTCGGTATCTGAGAGAACTAAAGAAATAGGGATTTTACGTGCATTAGGTGAACGAAAAGTTGATATTCGGCGTTTCTTCACATCCGAATCGATTTTAATTGGACTGTTTGCTGCAGTATTAGCATTAGTAATCACGCTTTTAGTAACTTGGGGGATTAATAGTGCCTTTTATGGGCTCATTAAGTACAACATCATCCAGTTAACAGTGGACAACGTTATTTTTGCTTTTGTTGCGGCATTGATAATCTCATTCTTAGCTGCGCTATTACCTGCAAGACGCGCTGCAAAACTTAACCCAATTGAGGCACTAGCGGCAGAGTAAATAATTTATAGAAAAGTGATGAGTCAATGATTGATGAATCACTTTTTATTTGCAGTTAGAAATGATAAATGGTAAAATCATTAGAAATAAATAAGAATTCTATAATAATCATAAGAAAGATAAGAGACTCATATACTTTCAGAGGGAGAGATGCCAATGAATATTTGGAAAAGAATGACAATGAAAGAAGATCCGAGTACCTACGAAATCAAGGATGCTCATCTTGCGAGAACGTTGCGGGTGCGTGATTTCTTAGGATTGGGAGTCGGAACGATTGTATCCGCTTCGATTTTTACATTGCCAGGTGAAGTTGCTGCTCAGCATACTGGACCAGCAGTTGTAATTTCATTTATTATTGCTGCGGTCGTAGCGGGGTTAGTCGCCTTCGCTTATGCTGAAATGTCCGCAGCCATGCCATTTGCGGGGTCCGCGTATTCGTGGATTAACGTTATTTTTGGTGAGTTTTTTGGCTGGATTGCTGGATGGGCACTGTTAGCAGAATATTTCATTGCGTTAGCCTTTGTTGGTTCAGGTCTTTCTGCCAACTTCCGAGCATTGATTGCTCAATTTGGTGTTAAATTACCTAATGCGCTTTCTAATACTTTTGGCAATAATGGAGGAATTGTTGATTTAGTTTCAGTAATTGTAATTATTGCTGTCGCGCTGCTAATTGCTCAAGGTGTCTCCGGAGCAGCACGTGTTGAAAACCTATTAGTGATTTTAAAAGTGTTTGCAATTTTACTATTTGTAGTGGTAGGAGCGTTTGCAATTAAGAAAGCTAACTTTGTTCCATTCATACCTAAATATCGAATGACGGCAAACGGTGCTTTCGGTGGTTGGCAAGGAATTTATAGTGGGGTCTCAATGATTTTCCTATCATACATTGGATTCGATTCCATCGCTGCCAATTCTGCTGAAGCTATTAACCCACAAAAGACAATGCCTCGTGGGATTCTAGGTTCCCTTTTAATTGCCGTAGTTCTTTTTGTGGCAGTTAGTTTAGTACTAATTGGGGTAATGCCTTACATGAAGTATGCAAACTCTGCTGAACCAGTAGGGATGGCTTTGCGGGCCATTAACCATCCATATGTAGCAGTAGTGGTTCAGACAATTGCGGTTGTTGGGATGTTTACTGCACTGATTGGGATGACCCTCGCAGGTTCACGGTTAATTTATTCGTTCGGTCGAGATGGGATGCTGCCAAAATGGTTAGGAAAATTAGATGAAAAAAATCGTCCTAATCATGCACTGTTTGCTTTGACATTTGGTACAGTTCTGATTGGTGCGTTCTTCCCATTTGCTTTCTTGTCACAACTAATTTCTGCCGGAACTCTGATTTCATTTATGTTCGTTTGCCTTGGAATTTACGCTTTACGGCGTCGTGAAGGAAAGGATATAAAGGATCCAGACTTTAAGATGCCATTATATCCTGTAATGCCATTCTTAGGATTTGCAGCCGCATTATTCGTATTTCTTGGACTAAGCCATGATGCGAAACTTTATGCAGGATTTTGGTTCTTAGCGGGATTAATTATCTACTTTGTATATGGTATTAATCATTCTGCATTGAGTCAAAAACAAAAATAATAGAAAATATTAAGGGAGTGAATATATAATCACTCCCTTGCTTTTTGACAAAAAAAGGGGTTAATATTAATTATTATGTATGATTATGCAAAGGGGAATGAATATTATGAATCATCGTGACAGGCGGAAATTACTTTTGGATATAATTAATAGTAATCACGTTAACACACAAGAAAAACTATTAAGTTTATTAGCATCTCATGGTGTCAACGCTACACAAGCAACTGTTTCGCGTGATATTCATGCCCTAAATATCGTCAAAGTTAGTGATCAAATGGGGCAGACTTATTATGCACAATTGAAAGTTGATAGTGAGGACCAACATCAGCGGCTTTATGATGCCATCCATGACAACGTGGAATCATGTACTGTGGTGCAATTCATGAATGTAATTAAAACAACTCCTAATTCAAGTTTTGCTACTGTATTAGCTGGATTACTAGATGAAAGTGACCTGACGGACATTGTTGGGACGTTGGCCGGCAATGATACATTAATTACAATTAGTAAAACGAATGAAAGCGCAAATGCTGTCAGCAATTTAATTAAAAAGCATATTGCTAGTAAGTAACTGTTTTACTGATTAATTTTATTAGAAATAAAAAAATTCCCAAACTATTCTAAGGAAGATTTCCTTAGGTTAATTTGGGAATTTTTTAAAATTCACTGATACCACCAACAGCATCAGCAATTAAAGTCATAATCGTTGGATTATCAAGCTTATAAACAATTTGTTTACCGTGCCGTTCATAGCTTACACAGTTATATTGTTTCAGTAATTGTAATTGATGTGAAACAGCAGACTGCTCCCAATTTAGGGCCGTACTGATCTGTGACACTGTCATCGAGTGTTGGATTAGCAAGTAGAGCAGTTGGAGGCGTTTAGGATGACCAAGAATTTTAAAAAGATTACTTACTTCATTGAGGTCATCTAAGTTAGTAAGTTGGTAATTAATCATTGCCGAAAACCTCTCTCACTATAAATGAAAAAAACAACCAGCTTTCTATGAATTATAATTCTATTGTTAATACAAAGCAAATATTTGAACAAAAATTGTAAAAAAAAAAGATAGGAAATTTACTTTCCTATCTTTTTTGCCTATTTATTAATATTAAAATGAATTATAACGAGATATGTTGTCCAACATAGATTGTGTATGGAG
>NZ_JACJKU010000036.1 GCF_016901675.1 Limosilactobacillus coleohominis | reverse complement strand
TAGTAAATAACCAAAAATGCGAACTACAATTTTTGATTAAATCAAAAATCATAGTTCGCATTTTCTTAGTTAGAAGCTAGAAAATAATAGTTAATTCCCAGCCTCTTTTGTCATTTATTAATAGTTGTTATGAAATTAGTGTTAAACACTTTGATAATTTTTAATAGTTTTTTCTATTTCATTTTTCCAAATTGGAACAGTTGCAATTCTTGGAATTAAACATTTTTCTATTAGTGTTTCTATTTCAGCATTTGAGAAATTGCTTATTTGGTATTGTTCCATAACGTAAATAAATTGCGATATGGTCATTGGTACAATGTTGACAAATCGAGGTTCATCTTGCTTATACCACAATCCAGTTCTAAACATCTCTGCTGTATTATTGTCTATCTGCTGTGCTAGAAATAAGCCATAAACTGGCTTGTTGGGATATTGCTCCTGAATTTGTGCTACGTGTCTTCTTACAGGTTCTGCTTCTGCAGCTTCTTGTCTGGATGTTGTAGTTAATGTTACTTCTGCAACTAGTACATATTTGTCAAATTCTAGGGTGACGTCTGGTCTACCTCCTGGAGCATTTCCAATAGGAAAGAAATCGTGGTCTACATTAAAACCTCTTGCATTGTATGGCTGGCACTTAAGACCATCAATAGCTAAGAAAGCACGCCAAGTTACCCACTCTAAAAATGCGGGCATATCGTCTCTTGCGTTTTCGTATTCTTCTCCGCTTTTTATGTCCCCATTTATTACTTTTAGATAAGTAATAATATTTTCAACATTTTGCGGAGTATTTTGCTGCGTAGCATATTTTCTTTCTCTTAAGTTGTCGTCTTTCATTTCTAGGTGAACTTTAATTTGTTGTAAATCTGGAACAGACTTATTTAATTCATCGTTATCTACGGCAACATTTAGTTTTTTAGAGAGCTCTTTAATCTCTGATACGAGAATATCTTTGTTATCTGTTGGTAATGGATATCCATTCCATAATTTATAGTAATATTCTAGTGGATCTTGAATAATATTAGGTTCTGTTTTTAGTATTTGGTCAATAATATCCTGCTTATCTTCGTTAAAAATGATTCTGCGTCCTTGCCTTGAAAAAAGGCCTGTCGAAAGCATATATTTAAAATTTGGATCTTCGTAAGTAGTCGCAGTAGCATACTTAACATTTACAGCTTCTGCATAAGGTGTTAAAAATTCCCTATCATAGGATGACTTGTTACGTTTGCCTTTAACTAAATCTCTACCTTTTCTATATTGAATAATCTTTGATGCTATGGATTCTGCCTTAGAATGATCCGTGCAAGACGAAATAATTACTAATTCAAGTCGATTAATCCCCTTTATTTCGCCAAGTTTTTTCAAGCTGTTTATTACCTGCAATACAAAAACAAATGGTTTGAACTTTGTATGCTCAACATCAAATGAATCAATTTGTATAGCTAGCAATGCTCTTAGAATAGTATCTTGCATTTCATAAATGGAAGTTGCTTCAGCTAAACGGTTTCCTTGTGGGGTAACTTCGTAGGCTTTACCGCTAATGTTTAAATCAGGAAATGTCTTTTTTGTTTTTTCTGCAATAGGGTCAATGCCATGGTTTGATGCTAGTTTTTTTCTTCCGATAGTTGATGGAGTTATAAATCCTGTTTTGTCAAACGCAGACCGCCATTTTCGTCCTAATGAAGAATCTGGCTTCGCATCCATATTAACAACATTACTTTTATCTAACAGTTGTGCGAATCCTAGTTCATTTTCTTCACTGTTGATGTTTCCGTTAAATTTGGAATTTTCCAGTACTTTAAGGCCTTCAGGAAATCTAGTTGTATTCCGTACAGTTGTATTACCAAAAGTATAAATGCTTTTCTTAATCATAGAGAGGACTCCTTCAATATCCTAAAAACAGATATTCTTTCACTTTGTTATTAGCATTAGACTTTTTATGACGATAAGTTCCAAATGAATATTTGTAATCTATTTCAAATATCTTAATGTTATTGAAATTATTGCTCATCATGGATATTAATTCTTCCTTTGTAGGTAAAGAATTAGATGAATATGATACTAGTACTTTCTTTTGTTTATATTTAGAAAATAGATACTCAAATGCTTTATATGTTGATTCCTTGGAATCAAACGGTGTCGGATAATTCTTAAATTTCTTAGTTTTAGTATTCCATTGCATGTTTACGTTTTTCCAATTTCTCGATAAGCCTTCTACAAAATGGTAACGTCTAACATATTCATTATCGCTAAGTTTGGAATAATAAGGAGGATCTAAGTAGATTAAGTCTGCATCTACATCTATATTGCGGAAGTCTTGATTAAACGTTTTATTAATTTGTTTGTTATCAAAAACAGAAGCATTAAATAGTTTAACAGCATTTATAAATTGTTCTTTTAACGATAATCTTAAATCTCGGCGCCCGTCATCATAACGGTTTCCTGTATATGTGAAAATACCACGAGGTCGTCTTTTCATGCATGCCCTAGAAATGGCTGCACTAATTAGAGCTTGTTTATAGCGCCCCTTAATCAATGACCTGTTTGAGCGGATTAAGTCAATAAAATCATTATCAACATCGCTAAAATACAATCCTTTAAATGTTTTAGCTACAAAATGGTCGTTACTATGTGGTTCTGAATTTAATAATATATCCATGTCTTTATCAGTTAAGGTTACATTGTTGTTTTCAACTGTTGCTAAGGCAAAATCAGAAGCGAAAGTCATATAGTCATTTGAAAAAACTTTTTTTCCTTTAGACTTAAAAAAATAACTTACACTTGCAGAACCACTAAATAGATCCAATACAGAATTAAATGATATGCCTTGTATAGCTGCATTTATATATGGAAGAAGCTTTTCTTTGCTACCCATATATCGTGTTGCAGGAAATGAATTGTTTTGAATTGGTATTTCTGTAGGTATTAGTTCATTTTGGGATGGAAAAGCTTTTACTAAAATGTCCTTACCGGTTCTTTTATTAGCTTTGCTATTAATACTCCTACGCGTGTTAAGGATCGATATATCATAGTCTTTATATAAGTCTAAAATAAGTGGATTGTCTGAGTTAGTTAATAAAACAAAACAACCTTTATTCACTAGTGAGTTAACGATATGAGATAGTTTCTTTTGATCCTCTTCACCGAATTGGTTTTTGGTGTATCTTTTGAAGTCAGAATATTGCGATACTGGCATATATGGAGGATCTAAGAAGATGAAGTCACCTTCTTGAGCATAATTGCTCAATACATTGGCGTAATCATCATTAATGATTGTTGCTTTTTGCAATTGGTGGCTTGCTTTAATTAGGTTATCTTCATCAAGAATTTTAGGATTCTTGTATTTGCCAAAAGGAACATTAAATTCTCCCTTTTTATTAACCCTGTATAAGCCGTTAAAACCTGTCTTATTCAGATAAATCATTCTAGCGGCTCGTTCTATCTTAGTTAATTCTTTGGGTTGTTTAGCCCTCACAGCATAATACATTTCTTTGTCATACTTATAATGTTTTAATTCATCGATGAGTTGATAAACATTGGAAGCAATTACGTTGTATAAATTAATGAGTTCTGAGTTGGAGTCTGCAATAATTGCATTATTAGGGTTTTCTGCAAAGAAAAGTGCCCCTCCTCCTACGAATGGCTCAATGTACTTGTTATATTTAGCTGGCATATTGGATTCTAAGACATCTAATATCTGTCCCTTACCACCCGCCCATTTTAAAACAGGCTTTGCCGTTGTTGTTCTTTTTTTAGGCATACTCTTTTTTATTATCTCTTCTCTTTCTTCTCAAACATTTCCAGCCACAACTCATATGACCGTTTTTCATCAGCATTTAACGAATTCAGCACACGTTCAATTGCTTGGTCAACAGTTGCATCTTGTGTGGCTACGCTGAGTGCATTTTCCAGAGCGTTAATTTTCAATACGGTCTTCTTTTGTAAACGAACCGTTTGGTAAGATTTCCGGCCGCTTTTTGGTCTACCAGGCCGCCTCTTCTTTGGTTGCTCTTTTTGATAGGATTCTTCGACTGCTTGGGTCATTTTGACAGGATTATAAGTCTCTTTAGGCTTAGAAATTTTCGTTTCGGCAATTGGTTTTGGTGTTTTTTTCTTAGTGTCTTTCACAAATTCAAACTTAGCCATTAAAGTTCAGCCCCTTTATCTTTTAGGCGTGCGAGGATTTCCTTCGTTAAGTTATTGTAAATATAATGTACCCGAGTATCGTGCATATCGTATTTTGTTAGGCCTTTTTCAGCAATTCCCGTTCGGTCATAGCGCTTAAGCCTTTCCATGTGACGAATAATTTGGTTAAATACCATATCTTTCCCGAAGTCCGTTTCAGCATCCTCCAAAATTTGATTATCTAGTCCGACATTATTTTTTAGAAGAACGGCTAAGACGCCTAAAATGTCAAAGTCAACATTAGCGTAGTCATTATACATTTGTTGTAAATATTCAAAGAATGTTTCAGCACCATCTAATGAACGTTGTTGAGTTTGGAGAACGATAATAACGTAATCAGTAGCATAAATTGCTGAGTCAGTAAAAATAGAAAGTGTCGGTGGTACGTCAATGATGACAAAGTCGTACTCATCGCGAATTTTGGCAAGCTGCTGTGCAAAGTAAGAAATACGTTGCTCCTTAACTTTACTCATTTCACTTTGTAAAGTAGTACTATCACCAGATTCGATTCTTTCCTTATCTAGCATGAATTTCATTTCGAGGAAATCTGGATAGTTCTTGAAGTCCTCAGAAGATGGCAGTAAATAAAGGTTATTCATGATATTAACAATGGCAGGCTTAATGTTTTCCTCTGTCAGTGCAACCATCATAGTTTTATCAATTTGTAGTTCAGTACCGTGCTGCAACCCATAAGTTCTCCGTAATAATTGTGTTGCATTGGCTTGCGGATCCAAGTCACAGACCAGTGTCTTATAGCCTAATTTTGCTAGTTGGTAAGCCGTCATAACTGAATTTGTGGTCTTACCTACGCCACCCTTCATGTTGCCGTATAAAATTGATGGCATCTTTCTCACTCCTTTAGAGGCTGTGTTCAAAATCATAAATACTTTACTACAATTAATAAGCAATAGCAATAGATGTTGGTATCTCGGTAATAATCATTACAGTGAATAATTGTAGTAAATAAATAACTTACCACAATTATTCACTGTAATTAAAGAGTGGTGGAACTGATAATCACTTAAAAATTTTTATGAACTTATTAATTAACTGTGGTAAATTATATATTTACTACAGTTATATATTGTAGTAAATAAATCACTCTTTTTAGAGAAGAAATATTGCTAAATCGCCATTTTGAAGTGTAGTAAATATATAACTGTAGTATGTTATATGTAGTAGTATGTTATATATTTACTACAGTTATATATTTATCACAATATATAACGTACTACAGCATATTCGAAAGCATTTACATTCGACTCCGACTAGCGTATCTTAAGAGATGAAATAGTTTTGGCGAACTACTTCATCAGCTAAATAAACTAGAGTAAAAGAAAAAGCCCACCGAAGTATTGGCGTACTTCAGTGAGCTACCGATTAACTACAGGCACTAGTTAAATCGGGGTTGTCTATTTCTCTAATACTATTATTGTAGGGGAAATAGATAGATATTTCAAGATATAACACTACAAAATTATCAATGAAAGCAAACCCTAAAAAGTACGAAAGCCGGCTAGTTAATTGCTAGTTGGCTTTTTTCTTTTGGTTCACAACCGGTTAAACTCGCAAGCAGTGACTCTGCACCGTGGTAGTATCCCGAAAGCGTCCGTGAGCCTGAAGACGCGTCAGGCTTGTAGTTAACAAACATGGGTATGCTAAACCCTGTCATTATCGCATATGACTAAAGACGTGGCTGGAAGCTTCGAAAATGCTTCAGACAACCCATCATTCAATATAATGTTATTGGCACATTATCGATGAGAGTTTTTAAGAACTGTACCGGCATCAAAAGCCACCCGACCAACAGGGACATAGAGGGGGAATGAATGGGACTAGGGCGAAGTGCGTTTAAAATGTCTGCTAGCTAGTTATTAATGAGCGTATCAAAGTACTGACACGTTGATTAATAACCAGCTGGGGTTGACTGAGAGAGCTAAAAAAGAAGCTTTCTTGAAACTTAAGCCACTAATAGGCTTGGTTTCGAGAGAGCTTCGCTGGAGGCTTGCCGGAAGCGAAGCTTCCTTATTATTGGAGTGTTTAAGTATAAGTGTATTTTTATAGGTCTGGCCCGTCATCTTCTATTTGATGTGATTTTTGCTTAACTTTATGCTTGATAGCTTGTTTCTTTAGTTTTAGCATTTGTTCACGTTCTTGAAGACGTTGACGTTTACGTTGCTGAAGTTTATATAGTTCTTCTTGTTTAATGCGCTCCTGATGTAATTGGATTTGGCGCATGAGTTTATGTTCGTGTTCAATTTGGCTATTATTGTAGTCCCACGGGGTGATTTTCCCTAATCGAATTAGTTTGTTAAAGTCTTTCGTTTCGTCATTAACATTAATGTAAATCATTATTACTGGTTCTCCTCTTTGTAATTGTTAATTACGATTGCCGCAAGGGTTGTGGCAATCAGCATTAAATATTTCCACCATCCGGGAGTTGCTATCGTAAGTCCTAAAATGATGGCGAATTCAACAAGCCACGTATTAATGGAGTGCTTAAGCGATTTGCTTGTTTCGATATTTTGCTTGGTTGCAACTTTAATCTCATTGGCTAATACTTGTGCGTTTGCTTGGGCTTGATTAGCTTCTGAAACGGCTGACTGTAATTCAATCCGTAGTTTTGCTTGCAAGGCATCGGACAGGAAAATATCGATTGGTTTCCCGATGATTTCTTCAAACTCGTTGGCTACTGATTCAGTTACCTTTTTGGTGGTCACATAAAAACCACTTTGAATAATACGTTTTAGCCAAGTCGAGTTAGTATTAATGGCTTTAGTGCTCTGATTTAGCGTTTCGCCAATCTGCTTAAAGTCGGCGTTCATGGAATCATTTTGCCTTGCAATGTCACTCATGGAGCGCGTTGAATTATCCATTCGTTTTTGTAGGGCGTCGATTTGCTGTTTGGCACCTTGTAAATTATCCTTCAGTCCCTCGTTATATACTATGTCTCTGGTATCAGTAGCAGAATCTAGTAGCCTAGAGGTCTGGTCCCGCATCTTTGCTTCTAGATGACTTTGCAATTTGCTGTTTTGCGCGGAGAAGTTGTTTTGCACGCTCTTTAAGTCGTTCTTGGTTGGCAATTGACTGAGTGTGCTTTCTGTTGGAGAGTTGGCGATTAGTTTGTCCAGCTTTTCGTTGAGTTTGCCGTTGCTGACGCTGTTCCTCAGCTTTGGCGGCGTTAAGCTCCCGAAGGTTGATGCGGTTGAGTTCTCGTTGATGTTGGATTTGCGCTCGTGCTTCGGCTGCCCGAGTTTTGATTTTGACCAGTTGTTCCCGCTCATTTTCTTTGTTTCTGACATTATTATCAGCTTCCTTTCTTTTATGACGTTGAGGGATTACAGGTAACGGTTGTTCCTCTTTTTGTTTATTGCGTTGATTCTGCCAGTACGATGTTAGATTCTGCTTAGTGTAGTTTTGACCAAGTCCTCGTGTGGTTAGTACTTGACCAGTTTTCTTGTCAACCCTCTGATAGAAGTCACGGGCACTTATCTTCTTAGTACCTGTTGTAGTTTTAATGGAACCGTGATAAGTCCAGCTTTTCCCATGTTGACGTTCAGTAACGGTTATACCGTACTGAGACAATTTAGTTAGGAATTCTTTGGCGTTATCAACTTTCGCCTTTACCAGGTCAATTGTTCTCCTGAGCTGTTCTTGCCATTTAGAACGATTGGATAATCGGTTTAAATCTGCACGGGAGTTAGCTTTATCAAATGGATTGTGCCATTGACGACCGGTTATTCTTTCAAAGTTATCGTTCAAGTAATCGTTAAAATTTCGTCTCATCTTAAAAACGCTAAAACGATTAGTTGCAATTGTCTTTCCGTTGGTTTTAACGGCATTGATTATCAAATGAACGTGTAAGCGGCCGCCATTACCATCTGCTTGTACTGCTGAGACGCTCTGAGCTTCTCCAAAATACTTATGTACGTACCCTTCTACGATTTGTAACGCCTGAGACGCTTGTTCTTCTAAGTTGCTGGTATCAAATTCCGTATTGGCGAATGAAATAATGACTGACTGACACTGAGTCGCGCGATGAGGGTTAAAAGCACGGTTCAAAGAATGATGAAATTGTTTCTCTAAGTAAGTGCCACTTTGGTTAATGGTTAAGGTTCCATCGGGGGCATGTAACATTTTTATGTTCATACCTGAGCAGGCAAGAACACGATGGCTCGTCTTAGCATCGTTATGGGGAACTTGATTAAAAATGTAAGTCAGTCTTCCATAGCTAGACTTACACGCGTTAGACATTAAGGTTGCCATGAACAACACGACTTTCATGTAACCAACGCTTCGCTTCATTGGCCAATTTGTTTAAGTTGTTGATAGACGAAGTGATTAGTTGAAGCTGCTGTATTACCCAATTCCAGGTTTCATCATCTCCCGGGTCTTCTTGTGCAGCGATGTTAAGAACATGGCTAACCTGATTTACATTATTAGTAACATTGCTGGAATTCCATAAAAGGGAATCAAGCTGTGCAGACAAATCATTATATCTAGCAACTAATTTATGTAACGTCTCTTGCGTCGTGCCATTAGTAAGTTTCTTGTCAATAATCAGTTTTCGAACAGTATCAGCGTTGTTAGCAGCATGTAGTGACTTCTTGATGGCATCAAACTGCTTTAACTGATTATCAGTCAAGCGAACCTGGACTAAATTTCGTTTAACTTCTGGCATGGATTAATAACCTCCTCATGATTAAAATTTGCCTTCCAAATTTTAATACGATTTATTCAACCTAGACCAATGGTCTTTATCGGTTGGATAAATCGTGATATTCGTCGGATTTCAAATAATGCGGTACCTATACCAATAATTGGTCTATACCAATATT
Organism: Limosilactobacillus coleohominis; assembly: GCF_016901675.1. Taxonomy (GTDB): domain Bacteria; phylum Bacillota; class Bacilli; order Lactobacillales; family Lactobacillaceae; genus Limosilactobacillus; species Limosilactobacillus intestinavium. The sequence goes on along the minus strand of NZ_JACJKU010000036.1, from coordinate 7,228 downwards.
ACCACATTATTTGAATTCTGCAAGTAGTTAATTTTGTATGTCTTACATACAAAATACTCCTTGGAGGGACGCCTATTAGGCTTCCCTTCACCCTAGCGGAAGACGTTCAATATCGTTCAAAATTAATGAATTTTGAGACTTAATTGAACGTATACTTTGACTTGCCAAAGTATCAAACCAACCAGATTTGAATTGCAAATCTGGATAAACAAGTTCATTTTTTCATGGACGAAAAACGAACCAAAACAGTCATTTCTCTTTCACTGCCGAAGAGAAACAGTCAGGCAGTTGCTTCTAATAGAAGTAACATAAGATACTACCGCCTCCCGCTGGTCGTTGCTGAACCTCATCTCCAGGGTCAAAACTATAGATTTGACCCTTCCATTCGGTGAAAAAAAAGCCCGCTTTTAAGCGGACTTACGTTAACTAATTAACAGCATTAATCATAAAGGGCTTCAAATCTTTAACCTCTTGCCAAGCAGGACTACTGTCTGCATCCTTAGGAGGATTTTGCTGCAAATAGATAAGAAGCAAGTTATAGTCGTGAATCAAATCATCAGCACCATCAAATAATGCGCACAAATGATGAAAAACATTCTCAAATTCATTATTGGTCATTAGTTGAGGCCTTCTTTCTCTTGTTTTCAACCCCTTTACTCAGTTCCCTATTGCACTCATTCAGAGCGTCAATAATTCTTTCACCGCGTTCTATAACGTTTAAACTTAAATCAAAATCGTCCATTTTTAATAGCCTCCTGATAATACCAACCTGCTACAAGATTAACTTTGCTTTGACCTGCTTTAACACGTCGAATGGCTTTCTTAAGACTAGGTATCGCCGTTCTATACATTGAACAAAATCGATTGATTTCAGCGTTCAAATTGCCCTGAAGTATGCCTAAAGCCAAGCTATAGACATAATGACGATGGCAATATTGACGATATTCATCTAAATGCTTGCCACGATCTTTAAGCGTTGTAAGGCTCCTTTTGATGGTAGGATGTTCATTCATTGTTCTTAAAAACAGGTTGAAGTTTTCTGAATTACACCGCATAGGAACCATTTTTGCTAATTGGCCACCAATGTCCTTGGCAGTATCATGCTCTTCGCGATTAGAGTAAGGTTCAGTCGTAAAGTAACAGCAATTATTCTTTTGAATCAGTTCAACCGGTTTGTAAGCAAAGTCATAGCTTAAAGACACGTTAGTAATTTGTTCAAATTGCTCCTGGCTGCCGTAATGATTTTGCAATCGAAACTTCATCTCAGAAAGATTACTGATTCGCCAAGAAGGATTTTTAATAAAAAGTACATTCTTTTTCACATCATCAAAAAGGTCATAGCTCTTTTGTCCCATCATTGAAGCAGTGGCAAAAATACCCTTGCCGGTCCTTGAATAAGTACGGCTACCATTTACGCGAGTTCTGAGGTTAAACCAGTCATCAATCGAATTTGCTTTTAGCTCAAAGCCACGTTGCTTACCGGCTAAATGAAGTCTATCGAAGTAGAAGGGTTCCATTTTGGAATTAAAATATTCGGTCATCTGTTGAATAAACTTTTTATCATCAGCATTTTGATTAACGGAAAGACTTAGGCCATCGGTCGTAATATTGAGCTGTAAAGCTGGAGTATCACAATGATTTGACGCATCATAGAGAATGCATACTAAATATCGTGTAAAACTGGTGTAATTATCTCCGATTAAGGGGTCAGTGATTGGTGATTTTGGTGTTTCAGACATGAGATACGTATCGAAGTTCCGAGAACGACGATTACCAGTTCCTTGTAGTGTTTTTCCGAAAGTTGTATTAGCAGTAAGTTTGTGCAATAGTTGCTCGCCATCGGCTTGGGCAAACTGTTGACTTCCTGGATTGCTATGTTGCATTTTAGCTTTAGCAGCATTCCGAAGCTTAATTTCTTTGTTTTGAAAATCGCCAAAAACGTTCAAGCCATCCTGATTTTGCTTTGGAATGCGTAAGCGAACCACATGAACGCTGGCACCATGTTTCCAGGCAGTATAGGCATCAAGCAAAGTACACCAATCAACGTAATGCTTGACATAGATTGGGGCGCCTGTTGTCGAATGACTGGGTGTAACAATCATTTGAATATCATCAGGGTAATCGATTTGAAATAATCCAATTCCTACTAAAAACACGCTGGTTTGTTCCATTTGTGTTCCAATCGGTGCAAAATCGCAATCTTTCATACGAAAAGAATTAGAAACTTCAGAATTAAATTGGGCGCGTTTCATGAATTTAGGCAGTTTAGATGGCTTAATGACAGGGTAATTGTCATCAGAGTAGTCAATGATTGGGAGCAAATGGCCGCCAACATTATAAGCGCTAGTCAGGTCAAAATCTAAAATTCTTCCATGTCCATAGCCACTAATATAAGCAACATTATGACCACCAAACATTGCTTTGCAAGCCTCTTCATATAAGTCAGCTTGCCCAGGACGTACTCTTTCACTGCCTTTGCTTTCAACATACTCACGCAAGGGATAAGCGGGGTCTGCTAAAAACTGGTTTGGGTAATCCTGACGTTGCTTTGACACTTCTGACGCTGCATAGCTGCCAAGTGTCTTTGGAATACGGCCTAACGTCTTTTTTAGAAAAAGTGCATACTCCAGCGTGATAATACTATCGTTCATAGCGTATTCATTGAAGTCGCTTGGACGTTTCTCGCGAAAGATGTCCATGTGTGATTTGTAGAAACCAACTGGTAGACCGTCAGCCTTGTCAAATTTCTCGGTATTAATTTTCGGAATACCAACCATTTCACCAACCACTTTTAATCCACCAACCGGCGCGTCGTTCATAAGGTCAATAAGGTCAATAGAAATAGAAGAATCATCATTTAATTTCTTATTCACATAACCACGAGTAAAAGGCGCATTCTTTTTGAGAACGATGGTGTTCGTATTATTCCAAAAGCGTTCCCACCCATTGAAGCAGGAAATATCAACACCACTGTAATAGCCAACTAAATGGACGATTGCATGACGAGAAGAGGGGTCTTTAACATTGGCAAACCGTAATGGTTCTATTACTCGCTGAATTGCACTAATAAGTTCAGATTGCACAAAATGCTGATGTGATGTGTTGTGAACAACAAGCCCGTTTCTTCTGGTTCCTTTTGCGTTAACCGCATAAAGCTGAAAGCTAAGAACATCATCAGTATCGCGAACCTTACTATTCTTAGCTGAGTTCTTTAAGTCATGACTGACGTACTCGCAGTCTAGTGCGACGTAAAAAGTGTCCGTTTTAATAGTTCCTTCAGAAATAGGGAGAGTAATAAAATGCACGGTTTTATTATCAATCCCACGTTCTCCTAGTCCATTTAGGCATTTTTTCCAGAAGAGTAGCAAATATTTCATTCCAGCTTTGAAATCAACTGGCGATTGTCGTACTAGTGAGGCTGGACTTGGGGACGGACACACGGGGGCGACCCCGTATGTCTGGTCAATGTCCGTCTCAAGGATTGGCGTTAAATCAATGTTCTGCAAGCATTGATTCATGTCGCGCAATTTTACGCGACATGAATTACTCATAATTTTTTGAGCCAATTGATTTTGTAACCCAGCTAACCAGTACAATGTGTTAACATCTTCGGGCTTTGAATCCTTAAGGACTAATTGCTTAGCTTGACCGTTTTGCTTTTTGATAAGGCCATAACGTTCCCACCATTCTTGCCAGGTGCTAGCCGTACTATTGCTTTTAAGGGATTGGGAGTTTCCCACTTGATAAGCAACCTCAAAAAGGTAAATAAGATTTAGGAATTTGACGTTATCTAAATGATGTGGCGTAATCCAGTCTTGAATAATATCATTTAGCAAAGTATGCATTTGAGCATTATCTTCTACTGAACTAAGGGTATCTAGCCAGGCATCAACACAGTCTGAAAAGCTATGAATAATCGGCTTTAGAAAGTCAAAATTATCTTGTGACTGAATTAAGTCACTTTGCTGTAGATTGATTACCCTTTGGTACTGCTGCTCTGTTAGTTGATGATTAGTAAACTTTTGAGTGTTGTTGAAGCTTCCTTGAGTAAACTTCATCTTAACCGGACCACCTGACACCTTGCCAGTACTGGACATTGAAACCATTGGGCGCTTAATGCGCTTGCTGTTACCTTTGGACAAAATAAAGACTTCCTTTCGAATGACTACGAAAGAAAGCCTTATGTATAAATCCAACCTCATGACCGTATAATAATCCATAAATAACCGATTTTATGCATGTTATTTAATTAAATTTGGTTAACAATTAATAAAAACTTGTTGACAACAATCGTCGCGGATTATTACAATAGTTCTTAGCAACAAACGGAAACGGGTAAGTGGTTTTGGCCGTTTGGTTTGTTGGTTTGATGAGGTTGACTACATTAATTAGGCTTTAGTCGTAGTCAAACTTTGATGGTTTTAGACGATGAGTTCTTTAGGCTGGACTCACCGTCTTTTTTTATCTTACCACCTTTTTAGAGGTGACATCTACACTTATAAAATTGCATATTATGCAGGCATTTAACCAGACATGCTTGCTATAACAGGCATATCTCGCAATCACATGTTAATTTGCAGGTGCTTTCTTAACAAAATCTTAATATATTATTCGCAAATGGGTCAGATACTGTCCAGTAATTGACCTATTCTAAAAGGCGTGGTTTAATAGTAAATGAGTATGGCTCAAAAACTTAGTTCAGAAATGAAGTGTGAAATATGAAGTATGGTTATGCCCGTGTTAGTGGTACATCACAAGATTTACATGAACAGATTAGTGAACTAAAGCAGGCTGGAATAGCTGATGGCAACATTTACTCTGAAAAGTTTACAGGTACTAAAGCAGACCGTCCCAAATGGAAAGAACTATCTTCTAAACTACAACAAGGCGATGAGGTCTTTTTTACCAAGGTTGACCGGATTGGCCGTTCTGTTAAGGTTGCCGTAGACATTGTCGATGATTTGCTGGCGCGTGATATTAAGGTTTATATAATTCAGTTGAAGGGATATGTAAGTAAATCCGATATGATGGGCAAGATGCTTTTTAATTTTTTAACTGTCATGGCCGAATTTGAACATGACATGATTGTAGACCGACTAAAGCGTGGTAAAGAGTATGCTATGAAGCACAACCCAAATTTTCACCAGGGACGTCCCAAGCGAAGAATTACTGACCGTTATCGTAGAATTTATGCTTATTCCCTTGAACATTCTATTAAGGAAACAGCGCTTGCAACTAATGTTAGTGAAAGCACCGTAAAAAGGATTAAGCGACAAATACGAAATGAAAATTAAAAGAGGGCGGGAGTCAGCTGGTTGACGGACTGGTCGGTTGACTGGGCGCTGAGAATGACTGCTAGCAGGAAATGGAAGTGGGTGTCGGCAGTGAGGGTCGTGCCCGCGTCAGGATATTCCCGGCGCATGACCTGAATCGCTTGGTAAATTTCGGCATTGCTTAACATATTGATCACCTCAGAATGAAAAATCCTAGTCCTAGTGTACTCCTCTTATCTAATGATTAGAATAAGCGGGGGACTTAATAAAATTAAGTTGGAGGAGAAAATGATAAGAAAGGGCTTCCATTGCAAATTAACATTTGACCAATTGATAAACGGTTGGTAGAATAAATTAAAATTTTCTTACGATTCTAATGGTTATCTAATTAAAAGGAGGAAAAAGTATGAGTTTTTGGAAAACAATCACCCGAAAAGAAGACCCACGCGTGTATGAAAATAAGGACGGCCACCTGGTGCGGTCTTTAAAGGTGCGGGACTTCTTAGCACTCGGGGTCGGAACGATTGTGTCCGCGTCCATCTTTACCCTTCCTGGTGAAGTGGCAGCGATGCATACCGGACCGGCGGTTGCCATCTCCTTCGTCGTGGCGGCGGTCGTGGCTGGCCTGGTGGCCTTTGCCTACGCTGAAATGGCGGCAGCGATGCCGTTTGCCGGGTCTGCCTATTCTTGGATCAACGTGGTTTTCGGTGAATTCTTTGGCTGGATTGCCGGTTGGGCCCTGCTGGCGGAGTACTTTATCGCCCTGGCCTTTGTCGGTGCCGGGCTGTCGGCCAACCTGCGGGCGCTCTTAGCTCCGGCGGGAATCAAGCTGCCGGCTGCCTTGTCCAACGCCTTTGGTACTGAGGGCGGGGTCGTCGATATTATCTCCGTGGTCGTGATTGCCATCGTGGCGATTTTGATTGCCAATGGGGCGTCGAAAGCGGCCCGGGTGGAAAACCTGCTGGTGGTCTTGAAGGTCTTCGCAATCCTGCTGTTTGTCGTTGTCGGCCTGACCGCTATCAAGTCCAGCAACTACGTCCCGTTTATTCCGAAATACCACGAAACTGCTAATGGTGCGTTCGGGGGCTGGCAGGGAATCTACGCCGGGGTCTCAATGATCTTCCTGTCCTACATCGGTTTTGACTCGATTGCGGCCAACTCGGCGGAGGCCATTAATCCGCAAAAGACGATGCCGCGGGGGATTCTTGGTTCCCTGTTGGTTGCTGTGGTCCTCTTCGTTTCGGTGGCGATGGTCCTGATGGGGGTCCTTCCTTATACTAAGTACGCTAATAGTGCGGAACCGGTTGGGTTGGCACTGCGGGCGGCTGGTCACGGTGGCGTGGCTGTTGTTGTTCAGTCGATCGCGGTTGTCGGGATGTTCACCGCCCTGATTGGGATGAGTTTAGCCGGGTCCCGGTTGATTTACTCATTCGGTCGTGACGGAATGTTGCCGAAGTGGCTGGGGAAGGTTGACAAGGATGGTCGACCGAACCGGGCACTGTGGACGCTGACGATTGTGACGATTGTAATTGCGGCCTTCTTCCCATTTGCCTTCCTGTCCCAGTTAGTTTCTGCGGGGACGCTGATTGCCTTCATGTTCGTTTCGCTGGGAATCTATGCTCTGCGTAAGCGTGAAGGAAAGGACATTGCGGACCCATCATTCAAGATGCCGTTCTATCCGGTCATGCCGGCACTGGCCTTCTTGGCTTCCCTGCTGGTGTTCATGGGGTTAGACTACCAAGCAAAGCTCTACGCGGGAATTTGGTTCGTCCTTGGCCTGGTCATCTACTTTACTTACGGGATCCGCCACTCCTTCCTAGCCAAAAAGAAAGATAAATAATTGCTTGAGGCTGGGAAAAAACTCTCAGTCCAAAATGAAAGCCGGACGATGAATCAAATCTTGGTTCATCGTCCGGCTTCTTATGTACACAGGAAATCGTTCCTGATATGATGTA
>NZ_JACJKU010000035.1 GCF_016901675.1 Limosilactobacillus coleohominis | reverse complement strand
CCTTACGGATCCGCAATATTTTCATCATCGGTGGATTGATATCCCACAAACTAATTGGAGAATCATTGGAGACAATGGGTGGTATGATTACAGCTTTTCTACTTATGCCAATGATCCAGAACGGGTAGCCAAGTGGAAGAAAGTATATTGGCTAGATAGCTCGATTGATCAACCAATGAGTGATTTGGAGCGAATGCGCCTCGTGGATGATCAAATTTCAAAGGACTTAGAACAAGCCGCTCTGGACCGTAAGCGCGTGATTCTAGTCACTCATTTTGCTCCACGTCATGAATTATTGAATAAGAAACCTTCTTTTGTGGATACTCCACGAAAAAATTACTTTTACCAAATGATTAATGCGATGATGGGGAGCGATCAGCTAGGTGAGCTCCTTGAATCCTACCAAAATGTTCAAATGGTGATGTACGGACATTTACACCGTCAACATCCAGCTTTAACTCGGCATGGGGTGACTTATTATCATCAAGTAGTAGGCATTAAGAATAAGCGGATCAACGAATGGCAAGCACCAACATTTATAGAACAGTGGCAACGAACTTTGCGAATTTTTGACCTTAAATAAAAAAACACCGTTAAGCAAATACTAAGCTCAGCGGGAATTATTTGAAATTAAGTAGTAAAGCTAAACGATAATTGTTTCATATCGGTTATGAAAGGAGTTCAACATATGACAATCAAAATCGCGCAATCCTCAGATTTACCAGCAATTTACAAATTCTATCAAAGGGTCTGTGAACAGCAGAAAGACGATGAGTATTCTCCAAAGTGGACATGGCAGGATTATCCTTCTGAAAAAGGGTTGGCAGATTTTGTTGCCCACGACCAAGTGATTATTAACCTCCAGGATGATCAAGTAATTGCCGCTGGAGTACTATCAGTAGGTGAGGATCCTACATACCGTGAGGTTCCATGGGAACATCCAGTGCTGACTCAAAAATTGCGGTTTTACATTTATTCGCCGTTGATAAGGAATTTCGTGGACATGGTATTGCCCAGGCAACGCTACGTGCCATCATCAATCAGGCACAGCAAAATGGGCAAACGGTGATCCATTTAGACATTATCGACCCTAATTTGCCAGCTGAAAAAGCATACTTAAAGGCTGGCTTTCATATCAATAATGCCCAAATCATTGATTATGATAATTTAGGTCCCACTCCTGCCAAGCTCTTTGAACTGTTGCTCAATTGATTTAAAGCTTGGGGATGAATTGACGATTTGCTTTCAAATTAAATCACTTTTAACTTTATGTTTTTGGACATGAAGTTTTTTTTGTAAAAAAACTATCTTATTGTAGGTGATCTGTGGTATGTTAGCACTGTACTTAATTTTTAAAAAGGATTTAAGATTAATAATGAAATTACGAAAATATTTGTTTCTAGTGGTGACCTTTATGGTCGCCTTTGTTGCTTGTGGAGTAAAGGCTCAGGCAGCATCAACATATATGGGTGGGACCCCAACCGTATTTGTACATGGCTTGCAGGGAACTCATGGTTCCACCGATACAATGATTAGGGACCTGAGCCAGCGCTATTCTGGAACTCAAAAAGTAATGACCATTAATGTTAAGCCCAATGGCGAGCTGGAAACTACTGGTCGCTTTCAAAAAGTTAAGCATCCATTAGTGCAGATTAACTTTTTAAACAATTCCGCAAACACCACCACGAATGCCCATTGGTTAAACAAAGCATTGACATATCTTTATCAAAAGCAGGGTGTTCGCAATGTGAATATTGTGGCTCACTCAGCTGGAAATGTGGCTGTTTACCAAGCACTTGCTTCTCAAGTGGCTCACACACCGAAGACTAATAAGTTTGTCATTTTAGCAGGGCCGTTTGATGGTGTGTTGTCATTAAATGATCAAGCAAATAAGAACAAGGTTAATCCAAAGGATCACTACAAACCAAGTATTATGTATTCAGCTAATAGCTATTATCCAAGCTATAAACAGTTGATGCAGTTAAGTACTGCTTTTCCCAAGACGGTTAAAGTCTTAAATGTGTACGGCAACCTTGGTGATGGATCAAACTCAGACAGTTTAGTAACCAACGCCTCGTCCTTGTCAGTTAATTACTTACTGCGTCATCAAAAAACACCGGTTCAAAACAAATGTTTTAAGGATGCCAAGGCGACCCATTCTGGTTTGCACAAGAGCACCAAAGTTGATAATTGGATTGCTGATTTTCTTTGGAAATAACAAATGCTGACTCGGCATGATAAGAGAAAAAGATGTAGATGAAGGTGAAATGAATGGACAAACAAGAATTAGAAGCGGCATTTCAAACTCCTAAATTCCGTGACTTATTATTTGAAGGTAAGTTCGGGATGCGGACTGAAATGCACCGGATTTTAACCAATGGACGGACAAGTAAGTTCCCATACCCCAAAGATTTAGGGGATCGTAACCGGAACCCATATTTAACGACGGGCTATTCGGACAATTTGATGGAATTCAACGCCATCATTGTACGTAGTGCAAAGGATGCAGTTCGTCAGTTGGAAATTTTGGAACAAATTGTTGATGGTGAGCTTCATGAAACTGAACGGCTCTGGCCACTGAGCTTGGCACCAACCCCAGTTTATCTGCATGATCTTGATTACCTTAGTGATAGTTCCACTAAACAAGGTTCACAAGAACGTTATCACCGGATGACAGAAAAGTATGGTGTTAAACGGGCACTGCTAGGTGGTGTACACGTCGGTTATAGTTTAGACGAAAACCTAATTAAAATGCTCTATGATACCTTTGGTAAAAAGGATTTTGATACTGAAGCTGCGTTTCGTAATTATCTATACTTCAAGCTTGGCCTTGGGTATTATGCCCTCCAATGGTTGTTTACATACTTGTTTGGTGCTAGTCCTGTTGCACCAAAGGCGAAGGAAATCATTGCACCGGACCTTGATCATCAAGTACGGAGTTTCCGGAATGGACCTCAAGGGTTCCACAACTTGCCTGGTGAACAAGTGGACTACAGTTCCTTTGACCAATACGTCGCTTCTTATACAAAACTTCTGAACGACGGGACCTATTCAGACAGTAATGATTTTTGCGGCCCGGTAGCCTTCCACGGTAAAACGGATGATGTCCGGAAACTACCTGAAGAAGGGGTTCAATTTATTAGTATGCGGATGTTTGATTTAGATCCGTTCTCACGGGCTGGCATTAGTGAAGATACCTTGAACTTTATTGAATTAGTAATGGTTTACCACCTTATCAAGCCAGTTGGCGAATATACTCCAGAAGAGATCGCTAATGCACGTAAACGGAATTTGGAAGTGGCAATGCAAGATCCAACTGAACAGTTTGATTGGACTAAGGAAGAAGCAACCGAGTTTACAGATAAATTAGCTGAATTCTGTGATGAATATGATGCACCTAAGCGGTACCGGTTAGCTTTGAAATTTGTTCAACGGCGGATTGAAGACCCAAGCCTAACAATTTGTGGCCAGATGGTATGCAAAATTGATGATGGTAAATTATTGTCATTTGGTTTGAAGTTAGCTAATGATCGTTTCTCACAACTTGTACAATCAGGCAAACCACTGACTGTTATCTCAGAAGGAAGTTCAGTTTCTGTTCAGCGGTTAGTTCGGGTTGCGATTACTCTAGGAATTCAAGTATGGTTTAATGATGAAGTTGAATTTCAATATGGTGATCACGTTGAAAAATTAGATCCAGAACTTGAAATCGAAATGCCAGAAGGACCAGAGGCACACCTCCGGGCATTATTCCCTGAAATTAATAAATAAAAAAGTGGTACCAACGGCCGTGTTTAGACGTTGGTACCATTTTTGCTATCGTCCAAGATAAATTTTAGAAGGAGAGTCATTATGCGACAAATTGGGATTATTGGATTAGGACAGGTAGGGAGTGCTTTGGCTGCACAACTGCTGGCAACTCGTCAGGCGGATCGTTTGGTATTGATAGATCAAAATGATGACCGCGCGGTTGGTTTGCAGCATGATTTGCTAGCGGGATTTCCAACCGCTAATCTCGTGGTGCAGGACTGGTCAGCAATTGGTAATTTAGATGTTTTAGTGGTGGCGTTAGGTGATCAGGAATTACTGAGAGAATCACGTTTTGGTGAATTAACCACAACAACCAAAGCCATTCACGACCTTGCTAAACAAGTTAAACTAGTTGACTTCAAGGGAGTTGTTGTTAATTTAGCGAACCCCAATGAAGCTATTACTGCGCTGATCCAACGGGAATGGCTTTTACAACCTCAACAAGTAATCGGTTTGGGAACCGTTTTGGATACTGCCAGATTACGTTTAGCAATTCAAAGTGCATCTAAGCAAAATATTAACTCCATCACTGGTTATGTTTATGGACAACACGATGGTGACTTAGTGACAGCGTGGTCGACTGTCCGGGTGAATGGTCAGACAATCGATCAACCAATCTATGGCAAAAAGTTAGACGATCATAATCTTACTGTTCAGGCCAAGATGAATGGATTTTATGCATTAAAGGGGCTTGGCAGTGACTGGAACGGAATGGTCGCTTGGACATGTCGGGTAATTGATGCCATTTTAACGGATAGCAATGAAGTATTTTCGGTGGCAGTCAATCAACCACAATTTAACGGGTACATCAGTTATCCTGTTCAACTGAATCACCGTGGAGTTGGCAACTATGTTTTATTGCCACTTTATCCGCTTGAAGAAGAACAAATAGAAGTCGCCGCCAATGCTATTCAAGAGCAGTTAGCGACGATGAGTGATTTATTAAAGTAAGGTGTTAATGATATTGACGATAGTGAGGTGCTTGGTATTGATTCATGAACTTCATCATCGTTTCAAAATCATCGGCAAAACTGATGGCGGCTAAGTATTCTTCTTCAAGGAATCCTTCCTGATGCATGACTTCAAATTGTTGACGCATTGTGTCATAGAAATGATTGTAATTAAAGAAGACTACCGGCTTAGCGTTGTCACCCACTCCAGTCCATGAAGCGGCTTGAATGATTTCTTCAGCAGTTCCTAATCCACCGGGGAGTGCGACAAGCCCGTCGGCCATTTGCATCATGGTTTCTTTGCGGATGTCCATATTTGGGGTGATTTTTAAATCTGTTAAGCGGTCTAGGCTAGTATTACGCTCGTAAAGTTCCTGAGTAATCACACCGTACGCTTCGCCACCATTATCTAAAACTGCATTGGCAACGGCACCCATGAGGCCGAATTTACCACCTCCATAAACGAGGTCAATGCCATTTTGTGCCATTGATTTGCCAAATTCAGCAGCAAGGTCAATGTATTCTTCATTGCATCCTGGGCGAGCACCACAATAAACGGCAAGTCTTTTAATCAAAACATTCATCTCCCGATAGTGAGTTTAATAATTGTATTCTAACACAATGAAATGATGATCATGATATTAAATACTGTCGGCTAATCAGGTATATACTAAGAAAGAGGGACTCAGGTTCGATTAAAAAATTTTATTGTTATTCTAAGATAGTTATGAAAATAATGTATGAGGTGAATTATGAAGATCGGTTTTATCGGTACTGGTGTTATGGGTACCGGAATTATTGAAAATTTATTGAAAAATGATGCGGATGTGACGGTTTATAACCGGACTAAGGCTCATGCACAGCAGGTATTAGATCAAGGTGCGAAGTGGGTTGACTCACCCCGTGAACTTGCTGAAAATAGTGACCTGGTTTTAACAATGGTTGGGTACCCAAGTGATGTTGAAAAGATCTATTTTGGTGACGATGGTTTATTTAAAGCGGCTCGACAAGGCCAATACTTTGTCGATATGACAACCAGTAAGCCAAGCCTAGCAAAGAAAATCTTTGATCATGGACAAAAGTTAGGAGTACATATTTTGGATGCTCCGGTTTCTGGTGGGGACGTTGGAGCTAAAAATGGAACTTTAACCGTCATGGTTGGTGGAGAACAGGCTGACTTTGAAAAGTTAAAACCGGTTTTTCAGCAATTCAGCAGTAGCGACACATATTTCGGCCCTGCTGGCGCTGGTCAAAACACGAAGATGGCAAACCAGATTATGATTGCTGGAACAATGACAGGGATGACTGAAATGCTGGTTTATGCTAAAAAAGCTGGTCTGGATTTACCAATGGTTTGTCAAACCCTGCAAAGCGGAGCCGCTGAGAACTTTAGCCTAGGCACTTATGGACCACGGATTCTGCGAGATGACTACACCCCAGGATTTTTTGCAAAGCACTTTTTGAAGGACTTGCGGATCGCTTTGGAGGAAGCTGATGAAATGAATCTTGATTTACCAGCAACCAAACAAGCCAAGCAATTATATGAACAGTTGGTTGATGATCAAAAGCTAGGAAACGATGGTACCCAAGCGTTAATCAAGCTTTGGTGGCACTAATGATGCAAATAGATTTGTCCAATACTTTTCCAAAATAAAAAGCCTGAGGTTTTAAACTCAGGATTTTTCTGTGATTGGTTTAATGTGATAGGCTTGGTTATCAGCTTCGTCAATGATTTCAACTGGAGTGGACTCATTAGCCTTTACAGTGATATGGTAACCAAACTTGTCCAGATATACTAATTGGCTATTGCTCACTTGTTCCACCGTTGCTGGAATTGGTTGGTGATCAATTCCTAACTTTAGATCTGGCGCGATTGTGATGACGTGTGATCGGTTGCGTTCTTCGTCGAAGTATTCCCATGTACCCGCGTAGAATAGTGGAGAAGTAGCCGGATTGTGTTTATGATGCGAGCGGCTGAACCCAAATGAACTTGAGATTCCAGCCATTAGACCCGCACCAAATAATAGCATTCCTTTTTTCTTCATAAATAATATTCTCCCCAAATTATTCTTATCATTCGATATAGTCTCTTAACACTATTTATTATACACAGATTTATATTAGGAAAAGATTTCAATTCTGTTAAAAACCCGCAATAATTTGTATAATAGAAAGGTAAAGCTTGAAAAGGAGATTGATGACAATGTTGAAACTAGGAATTATCGGAACCCATATTATTACTGATCAGATGTTAGATGCAGCGAAAACTACTGGTCGCTATCAGCTAACCACTGTTTATTCACGGACCCTTGACCGGGCTAAGCAATTTGGTAAGCCATATGGAGCCACCGGATTTTATGATAGTCTAGAAGACTTCTTTGATGAAGGAGACTTTGACGTTGTCTACATTGCTTCACCAAACAGTCTTCACTACGAGCAAGTTCGCTTGGCAATTAAAAATGATAAATTTATTATTGTTGAAAAGCCAGCATTTGTGAACCCAGAAGAATTTAGCGGTATCGAATCCTTGTTGCATGCCCACCCTAAGGCACGGCTTGTTGAAGCTGCTCGTCATATTCACACCGGAATTTATGACCAAGCGAAGGCTAAGATGAAGGAAATGAAACACCTACAAGGTGGAACCTTTACCGTTATGAAATACTCATCACGTTATGATGAAGTCTTAGCAGGTGATAAGCCATATCCTAACATTTTCACTCCAGAATTTGCTGGTGGTGCTTTGCAAGATTTGGGTGTTTATGGTGTTTACGCTGCCGTAGATTTATTTGGTACTCCTAATTCAGTTGTTTACTTCCCAACGATGGTGGCAAGCGGTGTTGATGGCAAAGGTGTTGCCATTCTGACTTACGATAATTTTGAAGTAACGTTAAATGTTGGTAAAACTGCTAACTCATACTTAGGCTCAGAAATTTATGGCTTGAAGGACACACTTTACTTTGACAGTATTTTTGATACTACTAAAGTTATTTACTACAACGATAAGAAGCAAGCAGAACCAATTAAGGCCCCAGTCTTTTACACCAACTCAATGGTTGATGAATTGAATGACTTTGCGGATATCTTTGAAAACCCAGATGATGAAGATCAAATAAAACGTTACCAACATTGGTTCGATCTTGCACGGACTGTTAACTCAGTAATGTTTGACCTGCGTCAATCCGCTGACCTTATGTTCCCATCAGATTCAAATCGGTAAAAGGAGTTATCTTGGACGAAAAATTACAAGCACATTTTGACGAACGCGGTTTTAAAAAACAAACAGCTATTCAAGAGGCAGTTTATGATGCGCTAGCAGCTGGCAAAACAGTGGTGGGCATTGCTCCTACCGGTTCTGGTAAAACGCTGGCGTTTACTTGGCCGCTGTTAACACGGGTCATGGCCGGTGATGGCATTCAGATTTTAGTATTGGAGCCTTCACAAGAATTAGCATTGCAAACTGCCCATGTCATGCGTGAATGGGCAAGCCTTCTTGGCATTAAGGTGCAGTCATTAACTGGGGGTGCTAACCTTCGCCGTCAGGTTGAGCGTTTGAAAAAGGGACACCCTGATATTGTAGTGGGAACCCCTGGTCGGGTATTGCACTTGTTGGATAACCGCAACTTGAAACTTAAGAACTTAAAGACACTGGTGATTGACGAAGCGGATGACCTGCTACGTGACGATACCCAAGCAGTGGTAGAAGATATCGAACGCCATACACCGCTAAGTACCCAGTTGGCCTTCTTCTCAGCAACCAGTTCTAAGCAATTAGAACAAGCTTCCGTTATCTTTGGCAGAGATGTGGTTTACTTTGATGTTCGTAAGCAGGATCAGAGTCGGGGACCAGTTAAACATGGTTTGCTGTATGCTAGAACGATGGCACAAAAGGCGCAAATGCTAGAAAGACTCAGTAAAACCAAGAACTTTCGTGCATTGGTATTCTTTTCAAGTATCAAAACGTTGCACTATACAGCTAGTCGCTTGAAGCATGCGGGTGTTTCTTCCGCAACTTTGGGTGGCCGTCAACGGCAAACAGAACGTGAAAAGGTAATGCGCCAATTCCGTAAGCATCAAATTAAGTTGTTATTAACGACGGATGTGGCAGCACGTGGACTGGATATTCCTAAATTACCAGCGGTGGTTAATTATGAATTGCCACAAACGGTTGAAGAATATGTCCACCGGACCGGGCGTACCGGTCGGCAAGGTGAACCAGGGTTAGTAGTCAACCTTGGTGACGATCACGATTTCCGAGATTTGAAGAAGCTTTTAAAAGATACCGAATATCATTTAGAAAAATTGACGATTGATAATCGGCAATTGACGGATGAAAAGGCTGGTGCGAATGAACAAGGTGAAACGGTACGGCATGAGAATTCGCGTCATATTCAAAAGGATCAGCGTAAACGTGATCATGCAATTCAAAAATCAATTCATCGGACACTCGATACGTTCACTAAGCCTAAGAAAAAGAAACGGCATAAGCAACGGAAGAATAAGGGAATCCGCTTGAAGCACCGTCGTAAATCACAAAATGAAAACAAATAAGGGAATTATCTTTACTTCATCGGTAAAGCATGGGATAATTTCTTTTGTTTGGTCCCATAGTATAACTGGATAGTACTTCCGCCTCCTAAGCGGCCAATTCCGGTTCGAGCCCGGATGGGACCATTATTAGATTAACGATTTACATCTGTATCAATTGATAATCAAAAAAGACGATAAAAAATTTTTTGTCTATGCCATAAAAAAGATAATTCTAAGCCTTTAGTTATTAAACGGGCTTTTTTAAATTGTTATCTGTTGAATAGCAGTAAAACAAGAATGCTAAATGTGTATAATAGTTGATTTGACAACCATTTCATGGATTTTTAAGATAAAAATGCTGATTTTATAACTTAAATGGAATGGAGTAAGATCAATGGTTTCGAAAAATAATCAATGGGAAAAATTTCAGAAGCAAACACAACAAAAACCGCATTATGGAATTCGTAAATTGACAGTAGGAGTTTTTCAGTTCTCCTTGGATTATCTTTCATGGGGGGGGGTAACAGCCACTAATGTTAAGGCTGATACTGTTAGCGGTGATCAAACTGCTAACACAGCAGTCAAGGATGTTCAAACTAAAGTTGTTAACCAGAAAGATAATAATTCCACGAATACAAATTCAGTAACTAGTGTTGAAATGCGTGTGATTAAAAAAGATCAATCATCAAATGATAATCAGGCAAATAAACAAAGTAATTTTCAACAAAAACCGGAACAATTAGTAAATGAACAACTTGCAGAACAAAAGGTTACAACTGCTAATCAAACTACAGAACCTGAAGCTCAAGAAGTTGATTTGCAGGTTCGAAATGATTCTGGTGATAAGACTCAAGACTGGTTTCCAACAAATGGCACTGTTATAAGTAATGGAGGCTTTCAGCGTTTTGGGATTGAAGGATCTTTTGTTATTCCAAAAGACGAGATTACTAATAATAACCATATTAAGCTTCTAACAATTACTCAATCAAGTGATACCACATGGAAGAGTAATTTCTGTTTCGAATGGTTACCCGATGTATATGTTGATGGTAAGAAAATTGGGACACTTTGGTCCGATCAAAAATGGGGTGGGGACCACCAACCATCATCAATGACTTTATATATCAATTTAGTTGGCGATGTATCCAGCTTTAATAAAACTGCTCTATATGTAACATTGAATATTTCACATGCCGGAGTTTTCGGATACCGCTCCGATTTGCTACCATTAGGTAAACTTCCTAATCATGAATCAAATGTTACTTATACGATTGCAAATGGTAAGCAAGAAGGTAAAAAATACACAATTAAGTACATTCTAAATCAGAAATCACGAGACATTACTTCAGAAGAAGCCGCTCGTTTACTTGATGATGGTGGTACAGGCAATGTTGCTATGGACAGCACAGGGACTACGTATTTGGATGCCAACAACGGAACTTCCTCATTGAGTCTAGAAGAGCGGGAACAGTTTGCAAAGACACTAGGACAAAATTATCATATTGATCCTGAATATCGACTACCCGTTGTTGCGTTAAACATCAAAAATAGTGTATCAGGACTACATCGCGCTAATGGTGAAGGATTTGGAACACAAGGGGCCCAAATTCCATTTTATGGTTCAGATGGTAAGTTACAGAATTTAACTTTTGATGGTGCAGATATTACTACTCTTTATCATGCAGGTTATACTAAAGATTTTGGTATAGGTGTTGATATTAAGGATTTGCTGGATGCTAATTTCCAAGTGATTGCATATAGTAAACAAAAAGATGGATCTATTAACCTAGTTATCAGATCTAAAGCCGGCGATTATAAAATAGATGATAAAGCATTCGGTATTAACGATGATGGTAGTTTTACATATGGTGGGATTGCATACAACTGGCTACATTACAACAATATTGTTGCATTGGATCCACATCCTGAAGAGGCAATTCGAAATACAGTCAAAGCTATAGAAAAAGCTGGGTCTATTTTACCAGTGACAAATAAGCTTATTGGTATAGCACAGGATAATCCTGCAGTTGGTGGGGAAACAACCACTACGTTTTACACCGATCAAGGTAAATTTATTAACCAGGTTACAAGTGCAGATGCTAGTAAAAAGTTTGCTATGGAAGGGCAGAAAACCATCAACATTCATTACATCAATGGGTTAACTGGCGGAGAAATTAAGCCAGCTGAAAGCCATGTTGGGTGGCCTGACGGTAATAAGCAAGGACATAAAGCTGATAGTTTAGAATTAAAGACTGACACCACGATACCAGGTTATACTTACCGAACAAGTAATAATGACCAAATATTAAATGATCAATGAACTGATGACCTTAACAGTGGTAATCATACAGGAGTTATTAGTAAAGCTGGAGATCAAATTTTAGTAAATGACCAAAGTAACACTTTGAAGTATCCAAAAACAGGCTCCCAAGACTATGACTTTATTTTGGATCCAGATCCACAAAAAATTACAGTACAATATTTAGATCAAGATGAAAAAGACGAAGATGGAAAGCCTAAGGTTTTGGCTACCAAAACGTTACATGGATATTCAGATATGACTGCTAACTACAGTGTTGGTGATAACATTACTAAATATAGCGAGAAGGGTTACGCACCAATTTCCGATAGTACTAATGGAAAGCCTTTAGTTTTTGACGAAAATGATAATAAGGATCAGGCTCAGGTATATACAATTGTTTTGGGACACAAGCATGATCAAAAGACGGAAA
This sequence comes from Limosilactobacillus coleohominis, assembly GCF_016901675.1. Classification (GTDB taxonomy): domain Bacteria; phylum Bacillota; class Bacilli; order Lactobacillales; family Lactobacillaceae; genus Limosilactobacillus; species Limosilactobacillus intestinavium. The sequence continues at coordinate 4,669 of NZ_JACJKU010000035.1, read as the reverse complement.
CTAAGACTGTTACGCGGACAGTGCATATCATTTCTCCAGATAAAACAACGACTCAAACGAAAAATCAGATTACCTTCACCCGAACTGCTGATGTAGATGAAGTTACTGGACAGACACAACATAGTGGTTGGACAAACGGAGATAATGGAACATTTAATGAAGTTATTATTCATGCAGTCGCTGGATACACACCACAGAGTGATATTACGGAAGACTTGGAGAAGAATTCCAAGGGTCAATATGAAATTAAGTCTTTCCATGTTGATCAAGATAGTAATGATATTGTAGTGAATGTGACCTATGGTGCGGATGCGCAAAAAGCAACCATTACCTACATTGATGACGATGAAACGAATAGTAACGGTAAGCAAGGTAAAGTTATTAATGTGCAAAACTTGTCAGGTCATACTGCTGAGACTATCTCAACCAATGTACAAACAGCCATTGATAATTATAAAAAGGCTGGCTATGTATTGGATAGCAATGATGCCCCAGATCAATTGACCTTTGATAACGATGATCATGCTACACAAGCCTTTACCGTTCATTTAGGCCATGGTCACATTACGGTTACTCCAGACCAGCCTAAGGAACCAGGAGACAACATTCCGGATACTAATAAACGCTTCCCAAAGGGTGTTGACCATGATAGCTTGAACAAGACTGTTACGCGGACAATAAATATTACTGATCCAAGTAAGCAGACAACTTCAATTAAGCAGAAACTTACATTCACTCGGACTGCTGATGTTGATGAAGTTACTGGAGATATTCAATATAGTAATTGGGTGAATAGTGATAATGGAGGAAACGAAGATAACGGTACGTTTAGTGCTGTCACTTTGAAACCAATTGTTGGATATACTCCAAAAGAGACAACCAAGGGTAATGATTTAGTTAATAATACTAATGCAATAGGAGTTATTGAGGTCAAGCCAGTCACGGTTCACCATGATACTAGCGATATTACGATTGATATTACTTATGCCCCTGACTCACAGGTTGCTCATTTACGTTTTATTGATGATGATAATAACGTTACGTTAGATAATAGTGATGAACAAACCGGTGTGAGTGATAAAGGTCCAATTAGTTTCAAGCATGCAGCTGATATTTTGAACGGCTACTTGAAACAAGGCTATCAATTCTCTGAAGTTACTAATGATACCGATGTAAATAACCACAAGATTGTATCAGGTCAAAGCTTTGCTGATGCAATGAGAAACCTTGGTAATTTTGATCACTTAGACAGTACTGATCAAATCTTTACCGTTCATTTGAAGCATGGTCATGTCACGGTTACTCCAGATCAGCCAAAGAACCCAGGAGACAACATTCCAGATACTGATAAGCACTTTCCAAAGGGTGTTGACCATGATAGCTTGAACAAGACAGTTACACGGACGATTAATGTAACAGATCCAAATGACAATAAGAGTCAAAAAGTCGACCAAATTACCTTTACCCGAACAGCTGATGTCGATGAAGTTACTGGCGATGTTCACTATAGTGATTGGACAAACGGTAATAACGGAGATACAGGAAAATTTGACGAAGCCGTCATTACCTCATTCTATGGGTACACACCACATGCAAATTACTTAGGAAAGAATAGTAAAGGTCAATATGTTATTAATGAGATCTCAGTTAGTCACAAGAGTAACAACATTGAAATTAACGTTACTTATACTGCAGATCCACAAGTTGCTAATTTGAACTTTGTCGATGATGAAGGTCACGTGGATTTAGCTAGCTGGGACAACCAATTTGGATTTAGTAATGCTCCAATTAATTTCAGTCACGCTGAGGAAATTTTAAAGGAATATCTACAACAAGGTTATCAGTTTGTCAATGTGACTAATGATGCGGATCACAAAGTATTATCCGATAATAGCTTTGAAGAGGCCGCAAAGAAGTTTGGCGACTTTGATGTTTTAGATAATGTTGACCAGATTTTCACAATCCACTTGAAGCATGGTCATGTGACCGTTAATCCAAATGACCCTAAGAATCAAGACGATCCTATTCCTGGTACTGATAGACACTTCCCAAATGGAGTTGACCACGATAGTCTGAATAAGACTATTACGCGGACGGTTAACGTAACAGATCCAATCAGTAAGGAGACAAAGACAACTAATCAATCCGTTACTTTAACACGGTCAGCCGATGTGGATGTAGTTACCGAAAATGTAACCTATGGAAACTGGTCCACCAGTAGTTTCAATGGTCAAACTGTAGCTCATATTAAGGGTTATACTTCACATATCAAACTTCATGAAAATGATCATGATGAGGATGTTAATAATATCCCTAAGGAAACGGTAGACGAAAAAACACCAAATGAAGTCTTCAATGTTACTTACAGTACTGATCCACAACATGCTACGATTACTTATTACGACGACGATACTCATCAATCGTTACACGTTGATAAGTTTGACGGAGTTACGAATGGAACGGTTCAGACCAATGTTCAAAAGACGATTGATGAATATCAAAAGGCGGGTTACGTTGTAGCAAACAGTGATGCGCCAGTTGACATTAACTTTGATAATGATGACGATACTGATCAAGCATTTACTGTCCACTTGAAACATGGTCATGTAACTGTTAATCCAAATGATCCTAAGAATCAAGACGATCCTATTCCTGGTACTGATAAACACTTCCCAAATGGTGTTGATCACGATAGTTTGAATAAGACTATTACACGGACGGTTAACGTGACAGATCCAATCAGTAATGAAACAAAGACCACTAGTCAGTCCGTAACCTTGACACGGTCAGCTGATGTGGATGTAGTTACCGGAAATGTAACCTATGGAAACTGGTCCACCGGTAGTTTCAAAGGTCAAACATTAAATCCTATTCAGGGTTATACAATGCATATTGCACTGCACGAAAATAACGAAAACATGGCTGCAGATAATATTCCTGATGAAGAGGTAAAATCGGATACGCCAAATGAAGTCTTTGATGTTACTTACAGTGCTGATCAACAGAAAGCTCACTTACACTTTGTGGATGATGACTCGAACAGAACTTTAGATAATAGCGATGACCAAACTGGTGTTAGTGATCAAGGCCCAATTAGTTTCAAGCATGCAGCTGATATTTTGAACGGCTACTTGAAGCAAGGCTATCAATTCTCTGAAGTTACTGATGATACTGATGAAAATAATCACAAGGCTGTACCAGGGCAAAACTTTGCGGATGCAATTAGTCACCTTGGTAACTTTGACCGTTTGGACGATGTTGATCAATTCTTTACTGTTCACTTGAAGCACAATCATGTCACTGTTAATCCAAATGATCCTAAGAATCAAGACGATCCTATTCCTGGCACTGATAAGCACTTCCCAAAGGGTGTTGATCATGATAGCTTGAATAAGACCATTACGCGGACGGTTAACGTGACAGACCCAATCAGTAAGGAGACAAAGACAATTAGTCAATCCGTTACTTTAACACGGTCAGCTGATGTAGATGTAGTTACCGGAATTGTAACCCATGGGAAATGGTCCACTGCTAAATTCAATAGTCAAACGGTAACTTCCATTAAGGGCTACACTCCACATATCAAACTTCATGAAAATGATCATGATGAGGATGTTAAGAGTATTTCTGATGAAAATGTAACTTCAGATACGCCAAATGAAGTCTTTGATGTTACTTACAGTGCTGACCCACAACATGCTACGATTACTTATTACGATGATGATACTCATCAATCGTTACACGTTGATAAGTTTGATGGAGTTACGAATGAAACGGTCCACACCAATGTTCAAAAGACAATTGATGAATATCAGAAGGCGGGCTACGTGGTTGCAAACAATAATGCACCAGCCGATATTACTTTTGATAATGATGACGATACTGATCAAACCTTTACGGTTCATTTGAAGCACAATCATGTGACTGTTGATCCAAAGAACCCTAAGACACCAAGCGATGTTATTCCTGGTACTGACAAACACTTCCCAAAGGGTGTTGACCATGACGATTTGAATCGGACTATTACCCGGACGATCATTGTTAATTACCCTGATGGGCATCACCAAACCATTACACAAACTGCCACCTTTACAAGAAATGCGACAGTCGATGAGGTTACTCGCAAAGTTACTTACGGTGAATGGAATGTTGTATCTCAAAAGTTGTCTCGATTTGATGCACCAGTAATTAATGGGTATGTACCAAATGTTAAGTTTGTTCCAGAAATTACTGTAAATCCAGATAGCAAGGACACCACTGTTGAGATTTACTATCAAGTTGATCCAGCAATTGAAAGGACTCATCGTCAACGATTAATTGATAGTAATGCTATCAGTAGTAGTACGAGCTTACGTGATGGACAACATTACTCTAACAATGATTTTAACAATGCCCATTCTAATGCTCAGCGTTTACCTCAAACTGGTAATGATCACTCTGAAGCATTGATTGGCTTAGGCCTAGTTGGCACAATGATGAGTATGCTAGGGCTTACTGATAAAAAACGTCGGCATCTTTAAAAAATAATTAGCGGTAATCATGCCAGACCAGAGTAAATACAAAGGTTCTACACCAAATGGTGTTGGTTAGAGATTTTTCATCTCTATACCAATGCCATTTTTGTGTTTTAAACAAAAAAACAGAGGTAAACCTCTGTTACAATGAAATC
>NZ_JACJKU010000034.1 GCF_016901675.1 Limosilactobacillus coleohominis | reverse complement strand
CTCATGCCACATTCGTTAAGAAATTACATAAGGGAGACTCCGTCAGTTATGGTGCCACCTACACCGCGCAGCAAGATGAATGGGTTGCTACGCTACCCGTTGGTTATGCTGACGGTTACCTTCGTGGCTTAGCGGGCTACCATGTACTCATTGACGGTCAAAAGTGTGATATTCTGGGCAGAATTTGTATGGACCAAATGATGGTTCGTCTGCCACACGAAATGCCAGTTGGTACAGAAGCTTTCCTTCTTGGTAAATCAGGTAATGAACAAATTACTGCAACTGACTTAGCCGACAAACTTGGGACAATTAATTATGAAGTCTTAACCGGATTGGGTGATCGTTTGCACCGTCGCTACATCGATAATAAGGAGTAATGGTAGTTTTGCCGCAACAGGAAATTTATCGTGGGGATATTTATTATGCTCACCTTTCGCCGGTTACTGGTTCAGAGCAGGGTGGCTTTCGGCCGGTTCTGATTATTCAAAATGATATTGGTAACCAGCATAGCCCTACGGTAATCGTGGCGCCTATTACTGCTCAAATGCAAAAACACTCGTTACCGACTCATGTCCCCATTAATCAAGCAATTAAAGGGATTAAACGGGATTCAATTGTGTTACTTGAACAAGTACGGACAATTGACAAACGGCGATTAGATGATAAAATAGGACAGCTGAATACAGAAATGATGAATGCTGTTAACTCCGCGTTGCGGGTTAGCTTGCATCTATAAGTTAGAAATTTGGGGATATGATATTGCTCCCCAACATGGATCATCAATCCACAGCGTGGTATACACATGGCCCGAAATATTCGGATTTTCCGAACACTTCGGGATTTTTTGTGCTCATGATGGCTTTTGATTTCGAATATTAATTTAAAATTAATAGGGAAGGTGAAAGAGTGGATCAGCATAAACGGCGAACAATTGTGACAGGAGCACTCCTGTTATCAAACATCATGGCTGGAATGGACGGGACGATTGTTAATACTGCCCTGCCAGCAATTACCAGTGATCTCCATGGCTTGCAATATATGGGATGGATTATTGCAACATTCCTTTTAGGGATGGCGGTTGCCACCCCGCTATGGAGTAAACTAGGTGAACATAAAGGTAATAAACAAGCATACATAACGGCAACGACCATGTTTTTAATTGGTGCGGTTTTTCAAGGATTAGCACCAAACATTCTCTGGTTTATTATTGCTCGAACAGTGATGGGAATCGGAGCAGGAGGAATGAACACAATTCCGTTTATTGTGTTTGCTGAATTATATGACGATTTGAAAAAACGGGCACAAGTATTAGGAATTGCCAGCGCCTGTTTTGGAACAGCTTCAATCATCGGACCGTTACTTGGTGGATGGATTGTTGACGCTCTGAGCTGGCACTGGGTCTTTTATGTTAATGTCCCAATCGCTTTGATTGCGATCACGATTGTTGGCCCGTACTATAAAAACGTTACTCGTCAAGCAGCCGGCAAACCGGTTGATTACCTGGGGGCCACGTTGTTAGTTGTTAGTTTGGTAATGATTTTGGTAGCCGTTCAATTACTAGGGTCAGCTTCTCCGTTAATTGTTGCAGGGTTGATGGTTGGCGGATTGTTATTATTAGCATGGATGGCTAAGGTAGATGATCACGCTGAAGATCCCATTGTACCCAGTCGGCTATTTAAAAATCGTGAATTAGTGATGGACTTTTTACTTTTCGTGATTATTTGGGGATCATTCATTGCATTCGTTACTTATATCCCAATGTGGGCTCAAGGAATTTTGGGTCTGAGCGCACTTCTAGGTGGGATGACCCAGATTCCAGGAGCTGTTACCAATTTTATTGGTTCCGAACTAGTACCGGTTTTGCAAAATCGGTGGGGTAAATATTGGATAGTGACTTGTGGTGCAGCGTCAATTTTCATTTCCTATTTGGGAATTATGATTGGCGGTCAAGGTACCCCGTACTGGCTTATTTTGGTAATGGGAGCTTTTGAAGGCTTTGGTGTTGTTTTGGTCTTTAACATCTTGCAGATAAATGTGCAGACGGATGCCGAACAACGAGACGTTCCAATTGCAACATCATTGGGGTACTTACTGCGAATCTTAAGTCAAACCTTGATGTCTGCCGTGTATGGTGTGATTTTAAATCAGGCACTCTTTAAGGGGGTTAAAACGCATCACGGGATTACTATGCGGATGTTGAATCAACTATCGAATGCCAAAACTGCAGGAAACTTACCCCACGCTTTGTTACCAACCATGCGGGGGATTTTGTATCATGGCTACCACAATATCATTTTAGCGGCGGTCGCTTTGATTGTGATTGCACTAATTATTGTGGTCGTTAGTGGTTGGCAACATCATTTAAAAAACATTCGTGCATAGTTACGAAATAGAATAGATAACAAGAAAATAAAAAATGGGTTTCAGCTGTTCGGGACTACCGACAGTTGAAACCCATTTGTACTTAGAATTGAAAAACTTTAATTACAATTCTTATTGATGATGAAGATCCTCGATCTCAGTAACTTCAAAGCCTTTCTTGTTCAGTCGTTTAACAATTTTATCGACACGCTCACGATCAACTTCAGCAGGTAGTGTAAAGAGCACTTGCTTCCCTGGTTGATCATCTGGGTCAAGGGAAATGACGTTCACAATTTGGCTAAAACGAGTAATTTCTTTGGTAATGTGCGCTAAGTCACCCCGTTCGTCTGAAACATGAACATTGAGGACGTACCGACCGCTATTAACGTTCCACGCTTCTGCCAGGAGTTCTAAGAGACTGTTATGGGTGAGGATTCCGTAAAAATGGTTCTGGCTATCTAAAACAGTAATGTATGGCAAATCACGGATTGCAAAGAACACGGTATAGAAATAAGCGTTAATTGAAATAAATTTAGTAGAGTTCTTTAACAGGGCAGTTACCGGTAATGTCATATCGCCGCCGCGCGACTTATGGCGGTAAATATGCATCTTATAGATATTGCCACGGAACATAGTCTTAGTAGAATCAAGGACAGGTACACAGCGATAACCGGAATCCTCTAATATTTTAAGAGCTTCCTCGAGAGTGGTATCTTCAGTAATGGTAGTTAGTTCTGATTTTGGTTTAATGAGTGAATTAAAAATCATTTTGCTTAAGCTCCGTCTTATAAATTCTTATAATTCATCATACCATAAATTAGAAAATAATGAGAAAACACCAATAAAATTTTGCTTTACGAATGACTAATGTATAATGTAACAGGTAGATGCTGGGCAAGGGCGATGTCACCCGCGCGCGGCCTTTTTGTAGTTAATAAAGGAGTATGACAAAGATGAAAATGATTGTGGGATTAGGTAATATCGGTACCCGTTATGATGGCACCCGTCATAATACCGGATTTATGGTGGTTGAACAATTAGCTTTGGATTATCACCTGGGAGCTTTCAAACATGCTAAAAATATTGAAGCAGTAGTTACTTCTGGCATGATTGATGGCGAGAAGGTTATGTTGGTCAAACCAACAACTTTTATGAATGATTCTGGTCGTGCTGTCAAACCATTAATGGACTATTATGATTTGTCACTCGACGATTTGGTCATTGTCAACGATGACCTAGATATGCCGGTTGGGAAGGTTCGTTTAAAGACTCATGGTAAATCAGGCGGCCACAATGGTTTAAAGAGTATTATCCATTATATTGGCACTGATAAATTCAACCGGGTTAAATTAGGAATTGATCACCCTCAACATGGCACAGTTGTTAGTCACGTTTTGGGGAAGTTTAGCAAAGAAGAGCGGCCCCATTTTGATGATGCAGTTACAACAGCTGAGAAGGCATTGGTGGACTGGATTCATGGTGAAGACTTTGCGGGCTTGATGAATGATTATAACTAGCTAATAGTTTTCTTATTAAGGAGGTAGTCACTTGCAAATTACAGATTTAATCGCTAAAACACCTCAGTTTCAAAAAGTTTACCAGGGAGTTAAACCAGGTGAACATCAATTGTTAACGGGGGTCAGTGGTTCTGCTAAAACTGCGCTCCTTGCGACCCTTCAAAACAATTTAAAACACCCTCAAATTGTGGTAACAGATAACTTATTCCATATGCAGGATTTGGCAAGTGACCTAGAAAATTTGTTGCTAGCTAGTCAGATTTTTCAATTTCCAGTTGAAGAATCTTTAGCTATGGAAATTGCTACAAGTTCACCTAATTATCGTCTCCAGCGTGTTCAAGCGATGAATGCACTTTTGAATGATCAGGCTGCCATTATTGTTACAGCGACCGGTGGATTAAGGCGACCATTAGTATCACCAACTGTTTTTAAAGATGCCCGCTTGCAATTTAAAGTTGGTGGAGAGGTTAACCTAGAGTCAACAATTCAAAGATTAACCATGATGGGTTATCACCGGGAGAAAATGGTCATAGCACCTGGTGACTTTGCGGTCCGGGGTTCGATTATTGATATTTACGCATTGAATACTGACAACCCGGTGCGCATTGATCTTTTCGATACAGAAGTAGACTCATTACGGTATTTTGAAGCTAATAGTCAGCGAAGCATTGAAAATATTCAATCTGCAGAGATTTTACCTGCTACTGATTTAATCGTTTCCCAAGAAGAGTTGCCGCATGTCCAAAAGAAGATGCAGGCAGAATGGCAGTCAAATATGAAACTAGCGCAGGATGATGAAGATCAGCGACAGATCGAAAATCATTTCAGGCCATTGTTGGATGCCTTAGAACATGGCAACCTGGAAAATGGTTTATTAACCTATAGCGATTTGATTTATCAAAAGCCAGCAAACCTACTGGATTACTTGCCTGCAGACGGTAGTTTAGTAGTGGACGATTTGGCCCGTATCAAGGAAGCCAATAAAGATCTGTTATTAGATGAAGAACAATGGTTAAAGGAGCGGATTAGTTACCACCACCGGCAAAAATTAGCTCCATTGGGCAATGATGCCAGTCAAGTAATCTCAAATGACCAGCATTCACAACTGTACTTGGCCCTTTTTAAAAAGGGAATGGGACAAGTGCGGTTGAAGCAAATTGTGGAATTCAACAGCCGACCAATGCAGCAATTTTTTGGTCAAATGGAGCTGCTGCAATCAGAATTACAACGGTTTAAAGAGCAGGGTGAGACGGTCGTCATTATGACCAAAAGTGACGAACGACGGGCCAGTGTGGCTAATACGTTGAATGAATTTGGTGTTAAAGCAATTGAGACGCGAGTCGACGAACTTCAGCTTCACCAAATTCAGCTAGTTGCCGCTAGTTTAAACAATGGCTTTGAAATGCCTGCCGCTGGTTTGGTAGTCATTACAGAATCCGAAATGTTTAAGCAGGTTAAGAAACGGCGCCCACGTGCGCAAAAACTTGCCAACGCAGAACGGATTAAAAACTATACTGACTTGAAGCCCGGTGACTATGTTGTTCACGTTAATCACGGGATTGGGATTTTTAGCGGAATTAAAACGATGACGGTGGACGGCATTCACCAAGACTACATGGTCATTAATTATCGTGATCATGCCCAAATTTTTGTACCAGTAACGCAATTAAACCTGGTGCAAAAATACGTTTCATCCGAATCAACGAAGCCGCATATCAATAAATTAGGCGGTAATGAATGGGCGAAGACCAAACGGCGGGTTGCCCAAAAAGTTGAAGATATTGCCGGTGATTTAGTTGATTTATATGCTAAGAGAAAGACTGCCAAAGGGTTCGCATTTCCAAAAGATGATTATCTTCAAGAAAAGTTTGACAATGAGTTCCCATATACTGAAACAAAAGATCAACTAAGAAGTATCCAAGAAGTGAAGGAAGACATGGAAACTCCTAAGCCGATGGATCGGCTGTTGGTTGGTGACGTGGGATATGGTAAGACCGAAGTGGCGCTGCGGGCAATTTTTAAAGCTGTCACCGGTGGTAAACAAGTTGCCTTTTTAGTTCCTACCACCATTTTGGCCCAGCAGCATTACGACACGATGCGGGAACGCTTTGAAGGCTTCCCAATTAAAATTGAAATGATGTCACGTTTCAGAACTCCTAAACAGATGAAAGCCATCGAAAAGGGGGTGGCGGATGGTTCCATTGACGTTGTTGTTGGGACTCACCGCCTATTGTCAAAGGACGTCCACTTTAAAGATTTAGGACTTTTGATTGTCGATGAAGAGCAACGTTTCGGGGTTAAGCATAAGGAAAAGCTCAAGCAAATCAAGTCTAACGTGGACGTGTTAACCCTTACTGCAACCCCAATTCCCCGAACCCTGCATATGTCAATGCTAGGGGTGCGGAACCTCTCCGTGCTGGAAACACCGCCAGTTGGCCGGTTCCCGATTCAAACCTACGTTTTGGAACAAAACTGGACGGCCATTCGTGATGGAATTTTGCGTGAAATGAAGCGTGGCGGTCAGGTTTATTACCTCCACAACCGGGTCAATGATATTGAACGGGTTGTGAATGAAATTGAAACTCTGGTTCCTGAGGCTCGTGTAGGATATATTCATGGCCAGATGACGGAAGCACAACTGGAAGGGGTCCTGTATGACTTTATTCGTGGTGAATACGATGTGTTGGTTACTACTTCCATTATTGAAACTGGGGTGGATATTCCAAATGTCAACACGCTGTTTGTGGAAAACGCTGATCGAATGGGATTGGCCCAACTTTATCAGATTCGGGGACGAATTGGGCGAAGTAACCGGGTTGCGTATGCCTATTTCATGTATCAGCCCAATAAAGTTTTAACTGAACCGGGTGAAAAACGGTTGGCAGCTATTCGTGACTTTACTGAATTAGGGAGCGGTTTTAAGATTGCTATGCGTGACTTAGCAATTCGTGGTGCTGGAAATCTGCTAGGAAAACAGCAACATGGCTTTATCGATTCAGTCGGGTATGACTTATATTCGGACATGCTTGCGGATGCCGTTGCCAAAAAGCAGGGTAAGCATCAAGCAACCACTAGCAATGCTGAAATTGATGTGGCCGTGGAAGCATACTTGCCAGATGATTACATTGCTGATCAACGCCAAAAGATTGAACTATATAAGCAAATCCGCCAGGCACGGGATAAAGATGAGCTGTTGGACATTCAAGGTGATCTAATTGATCGTTTCGGTGATTATGGTCAGCCGGTCGCAAACTTATTGTTGATTGGTGAATTAAAGATGAAAGCCGATCAAGCAATGTTAGTTCGCATTAAGCAAACCAAAGGGGAAATCCACTTAACGTTTGCCAATGATGCTAATCAGTACCTGAAGGGTGCCCAGATCATCAAAGCGGCAGCTAACACCAAGTTCAAATTTACGGTGGGCGAAAACGATCATGGTCAGGTTACAGTACGCTTAATCATTCAACCGAAGATGAACCAGCAAGATTGGCTCCACCAATTATTACAGTTAGTCAGTGATTTAGCTGACATTGTCCAAGAAGAACAAGAAAAAAGTGCACAGAAATGAGGAATGAAGATGCGTTTAGATAAGTATTTAAAAGTTTCACGGATTATTAAGCGTCGTTCAATTGCTAAAAAAATTGCGGATCAGGGAAGAATCTTGATTAATGATAAGGTCGCCAAGTCCTCTAGTGACGTTCGCGAAGGTGATGTTTTAACCATTAAATTCGGCAATAAGACCGAAAAGGTGAAGATTAATCGGATCATTGAGACGACTAAAAAGTCTGAAGCAGAAGATATGTATGAAATTTTGGACATTAGTTATGCAGAAAATTTTGACGATGAGATTTAGTGTCCAATAGTCTAATGCACATTATTTATCAAATGTTAATTAAGATTGACTAGCAAATTACGTTATTTTTTGCTAGGATATAAGAGATGTAATATCAATATAACTAAGATAATTATGACTGCAGAACCGGTGAACACTTACCGGTAGAAAAATGGGGATTATGTAATGAAAAAACAGTTTAAAAATAACATTACAAAAATTAATACACCGTTTGCGCGTCAACGAGATCGGGAACGCAGCAGTGAACAAGCTTATCGCTACCGTGTCCATGTTCGCCGGGCCAAAATTATTTTGGGTGTATTTGCAGTCTTATTTTTAATTCTGGCGTGTCAAATTATTGGGACAAAGCGTGAATTAGGACGGGTTAACCGCAATATTGCGAAAGCCAACGTCACGTTATCTCAAAAACGACAAACTAATCGAAAACTCAAAAAACAAGTCAAAAAATTGCATGATCCTGACTACTTACAAGAAGTCATTCGGGAAAAATACAATTATGCAAAAGATGGGGAAACAATCTATCATTTTGTAAAATAATCATTGTGAAGAGACTGGGTGCGAGTGCTCAGTCTCTTTTAATATCATAATTGGGACTGTTAATTTACGGGTTGCTTATGATATACTCGGGGAGATTAAATTTTTATTAGAATTAGGAGGATTGCTAGTTCATGGCAATTGAAGAAGGAGCAAAGGTTACTGGTAAAGTGTCAGGAATTACCAATTTTGGTGCATTCGTAGATTTAGCGGATCATAAAACGGGTTTGGTTCACATTAGCCAAGTATCTAATCAATACGTTAAGGATATTAATGATGTCCTTTCTGTTGGTGATGAAGTCACAGTGAAGGTAATGAAGATCGAGGATAACGGTAAGATTGCTTTATCAATTAAGGCCGCTCAAGATCAAGGACATGACCATCATGATAATGGTCATCAACGTCATCACGAGCATCATGAACACAATGACCGAAATGAACACTTTACAAAACGTCAGCCTCGCCCTGAACATAGTAATCACGGTTTTGGCGGTCATCATGAAAAGAGTCATTTTGATGACATGCTGGCCAACTATATGAAGGAAAGTGAATCACGTTTATCAACTTTAAAACGGCAAACTGATGGTAAACGTGGTGGCCGTGGCGGCCGGCGCAGCTAATGGCTGCTGATCCATTACAAATCACAGTCAAACGGTGCCTGCAACGGTACCGTTTTTTTGATTGTTCAACACCGCTAGTTGTGGCCGTTTCAACAGGTGTTGACTCAATGGTATTGTTAGACTTACTGCAACGGGTTACTGCAAAGCAACGAATTGTTGTCGCTCATGTGAACCACCATTTACGAAAGCAAAGTGTTCAAGAAGAGGAATATTTACGACAATATTGTGAAAAACACCAGTTGCAACTCTACGTTGACCAGTGGGTCCATCATCCCGAACATGGTATTGAAACTGCTGCCAGAAACGAGCGGTACCAGTTTTTTGCTAAAGTTGTTCAAAGGGTGGGAGCTTCTCTATTACTGACGGCGCACCATGAGAATGACCTGGCTGAAACCATGTTGATGAAACTGGTACGAACAGGTGACCTGCAAGAATTAATAGGTATTAAAGAAAGCCGCCCATTTCATGAAGCACAGATTATTCGACCATTGTTAGCAGTTCCTAAATCACAATTAATCCAGTATGCAGAACATCACGGGATTCGCTGGTTTGAAGATGCTACTAATCAAGAGGACGATACGTTTAGAAATCGAGTGCGCCACCATTATCTACCAGCGTTGCAACAAGAAAATCCTCAGCTGTTAGATCACATGTACAGGCTGCATAGTGAATTAGGGGAGTTGCTAGATTTTCAACAAGAAGAAGCCGATGCCCATGCGAAAACGGTGTTTACTGAAGACGGACTAAAGTTACGTGAGTATCAAAAATGTGTTCCAGTATTGCGACGCTGGCTATTAAGAAAGTGGCTGAATCAACACCATTGGTATAATGTGAGCCTCTTAGAATTAAAACAGGCAGATCATTGGTTGATGAACCAACAAAAACCAACTGGCGAATATCAAGTGGGAACGGCTGTGCAGCTAATCAAGAACTATTCAAATGTCCAATTACAAAAAGTTCAGAAATCAGCGAAAAAAAACGTGAAGATCACTGATTTTATGGTAGAATTTGACCATTGGTACACGGACACGAACGGCGACTGTTTTGGCGTTTTTAGCCAACCAGTGGGTAAAGTTCAAGCAAAAGTGTGGTTAACAGACAACCAGTTACCATTACGGGTACGAACCTGGCGTCCAAATGATGAAGTTCGTTTGAAAAATGGTCATCACCAAAAAGTACGCCGAATTTTAATTGATCAAAAGGTTCCCCAATCAATGCGACCACTTCAATTAGTAGTTGTTGATCATCAAGATCAGGTATTGTGGGTTGTTAACCGCAAAACTGCATGGCTTGATCGTCGGACAATTCGTGACCAAAACTATCAAGAATGGTATTTTTGTCAAAAAAGAGATACGGGAGAGAACGATGAATAACGATATTGAACGCATCATTTACAGTAAGCAACAGATTGATCAGCGAGTGCAGGAACTGGCGGATGAATTAAATCATGATTATGCGGGCAAAAAGAATGTAGTTGTAGTTGCCGTTTTGACAGGGGCAATTATGTTTGCCACCGACTTATATAAAAAGTTGGATTTGTATGCTCACATTGATTTTGTTGACGTTTCCAGTTACCAAGGTGGAACATCATCCACCGGTTCAGTGAAGCTCTTGCATGATTTGAAGAATGACATTGCCGGCAAAGATGTGATTATTTGTGAAGATATCGTTGATACCGGACGAACTTTGAAATTCTTGACAGACCTGTTAAAAGATCGCGGGGCTAACAGCATCAAGATCTGTTCAATCTTTGATAAGCCAGCAGGACGGGCAGTTGACGTGAGTGCTGATTATGTTGGCTTTGATGTTCCAAACGAGTTTCTCGTTGGGTATGGATTAGATTACCAGGGATTATACCGGAATCTCCCTTATATCGGGGTTTTAAAGCCAGAAGTTTATAAGAGAAATTCCTGATTAAATTATTGGTCAGTGATAGTCAAATATGCTATCATAGCATTACTATGATTATTAAGCATTAACACTGCTAGGAATAGGAGGTTGTTATGAACAACAATCGTAAAAACAATGGATTTACTCATAACGTACTCTTCTATGCAGTTATTTTCTTGTGCATCATGGGAATTGTCTACTTTTTCTTTGGGGGAAATAATAACTCCGGGCAAAGCAAGAATGTTTCACAGACACAATTTGTAACAGCATTACGGAAGAATCAGGTTAAGAGTTTCCAAGTACAACCAAACGGTGGTGTTTACAAAGTTACGGGGACTTACCGAAAGCCACAAAAGATGTCTAGTGGTAACCAGACAGGGCTTTCACTAATGAACCAAAAGTCAAGCACCACTACCAGCTTCCAAAGCTCTGTTTTACAAAGTGACGTGACTGTTAACCAATTACAAAAGTATGCGGATAAGAATAACGTCAAGATCACCACACATCCTGAAGAATCCAATAGCATTTGGGTAAACCTGCTTGTTACTGGATTGCCAATTATCATCATGATTTTATTCTTCTACATGATGATGGGCCAGGCTGGTCAAGGCGGCGGCCGTGGAGTGATGAACTTCGGTAAGACCAAAGCTAAGCCATCCAGTTCTAAGGATAATAAGGTTCGCTTCTCAGATGTTGCTGGTGAAGAAGAAGAAAAACAAGAACTGGTCGAAGTTGTTGAATTTTTGAAGGATCCAAAGAAATTTATGAAATTGGGTGCCAAGATTCCATCTGGTGTCCTTTTGGAAGGACCTCCAGGTACTGGTAAGACCTTACTTGCGAAGGCCGTTGCCGGTGAAGCGGGAGTACCATTCTATTCCATTTCTGGATCTGACTTCGTTGAAATGTTTGTCGGGGTTGGTGCCAGCCGTGTTCGGGACCTGTTTGATCAGGCTAAAAAGAACTCACCATCCATTATCTTTATCGATGAAATTGATGCCGTTGGTCGACGGCGTGGTAATGGCATGGGCGGTGGCCATGACGAACGTGAACAAACCTTAAACCAATTACTGGTTGAAATGGACGGATTCCAAGGTGACGAAGGGGTCATTGTAATGGCCGCTACGAACCGTTCTGATGTCCTTGACCCAGCCTTACTGCGGCCAGGTCGTTTTGACCGGAAGATTCTGGTTGGTCGTCCTGATGTTAAGGGTCGTGAAGCAATTCTTCGTGTTCACGCGAAGAATAAGCCATTGGCTCCAGATGTTGACCTGAAAGAAATTGCTAAGCAAACTCCAGGGTTCGTTGGGGCTGATTTAGCTAACCTGTTGAACGAAGCTGCCTTACTGGCTGCTCGTCGTAATAAGACTGAAATCGACGCTTCAGATGTTGATGAAGCAGAAGACCGTGTCATTGCTGGTCCAGCCAAACGTGATCGGGTGGTTTCACCACAAGAACGCAAGACCGTGGCCTTCCACGAAGCTGGTCACACCATTGTTGGTTTGGTCTTGAATGATGCACGAGTAGTGCACAAGGTTACAATTGTTCCACGTGGTCGTGCCGGTGGTTATGCAATCATGCTTCCTAAGGAAGACCAAATGCTCATGAGCAAGAAGAACGCCGAAGAACAAATTGCTGGTTTAATGGGTGGTCGTGCAGCAGAAGAATTAATCTTCAACTCACAATCATCCGGTGCTTCTAATGACTTTGAACAGGCAACCCAAATTGCTCGTTCAATGGTTACCCAATACGGGATGAGTGATAAGATTGGTCCAGTTGAACTGCAAAGTTCTGGTCAAGTGTTTACTGGTCAAGGCTACGATCAATCATCTTACTCTGAAAAGACCGCTGCATTAGTTGACGAAGAAGTTCGGCGGATCTTGACTGAAGGTCATCAACGGGCATTGCACATTATTGAAACGCACCGCGAACAACATAAGTTGATTGCTGAAGCGTTATTGAAGTACGAAACGTTGGATGAAAAGCAAATTCTCAGCCTTTACAAGTACGGCAAGATGCCTGAAAAGGATGTGGAAGCTGCTGAAGATGAACAACGAGCTGCTACTTTTGAAGAATCAAAGCGTGAACTAGAACGTCGTGAAAATGCTAAGTCAGATGAAGCCTTGGAAAATAAGGAAACTGATCAATTAGCAGACCACAACGCTCAAGATGATCACAACGATTCAACAGATAATGACGCAACTTCAACACAAGATGATACTTCTAGTCATCAAGTTGATAATGATCATCACGACGATGATGAATAAAATAAAAGGAATTGTGAGCTCATCACAATTCCTTTTTTGTTGAGTGATTTTAATGATAGAATGAATGCAATATGTAATTTGGAGGACATAACATGGCTGAAGATTATTTAGTAAAGGCGGTTGCCGAAAATGGAATGTTTCGTACCTATGCAGTTAATGCTACCCAGTTGGTTACAAAAGCCCAAGAAATCCATGATACTTGGAGCGCAGCATCAGCAGCGTTAGGCCGAACACTGATTGGAACATTATTATTAGCTACTTCTGGTTTACAAGGTGAAGCTGGAATGACAGTTAAAATTCAGGGGAACGGTCCAGTTGGCTTCATTGTTGCTGATGGAACCGCTCAAGGAACTGTGAAGGGTTACGTTCACAACCCTCACGTGAACCTGCCTTTAAATAGTAAGGGGAAAATTGATGTTGCGGGTGCAGTTGGTACGCAGGGAACGTTGTCAGTGACTAAGATGACTCCTGGTGATAAAACACCATATACCGGAGAAGTTAATTTAGTCTCTGGTGAGTTAGGCGACGACTTTACATATTATTTGGCACAATCTGAACAGATTCCATCCGCGGTTGGCTTATCTGTATTTGTAGAGAAAGATGATTCAATTGATGTTGCGGGCGGCTTCATGGTTCAAGTACTGCCCGGAGCAAAAGATGAACAAATTGCTGACTTGGAAAAATCGATTAAAGAGTTGCCATTAGTTTCTGAAATGTTACGGGATGGCGACACACCAGAAGACATTTTAAAGAAAATTTTTGCTGGCAAGGAACTGAAAATTTTGGATAAAATGCCGGTTAAATATGAATGCAATTGTTCCAAAGAACGGTTTGCTAAGGCATTAGCCAGTGTTAAGAAGAGCGACTTGGAAGAAATGATTGCCAAAGATCATGGTGCCGAAGCAGTTTGCCAATTCTGCGGTAAAAAATATGAATTTTCTGAAGATGAACTAAAAGCAATGTTAAAAGATAAGGATTAAGTTGTCTGCTGGCAATGCTGTGATACAATATTGATTGTGATTTTAAAAAGGAGGAGAGCAAATGGAGTGGCAAATTGGCGACGTTAAAATTCCTAACCAAGTTGTAGTTGCACCAATGGCCGGAGTAACTAATAAGGCCTTTCGTGTGATTTGTAAGAAATTTGGTGCGGGATACGTTGTTTGTGAAATGATCTCTGATCGAGGGATTATGTACCAAAATAAGAAGACCATCTCGATGACTGCGGTTGATCCACATGAGCACCCCATGGGTATCCAAATTTTTGGCGGAACTAAGGAAACATTAGTTGAAGGGGCCAAATTTATTGATCAGCATACTGATGCGGATGTCATTGACATCAACATGGGATGTCCAGTTAATAAAGTGGTAAACACTGATGCGGGTGCACGGTGGTTATTGGATCCTAATAAGGTTTATGAAATGGTTTCTTATGTGGTTGACGCTGTTAAAAAACCGGTAACCGTTAAAATGCGAACCGGTTGGGATGATAAACACATCTATGCGGTTGAGAATGCACTAGCTGCTGAACGGGCTGGTGCTTCAGCAATTGCAATGCATGGCCGAACCAGAAAACAAATGTATACAGGACACGCAAATTGGGATATTCTAAAAGAAGTGGCATCTCAATTAACCATTCCATTCATGGGGAATGGTGATGTGCGCACGCCTGAAGATGCTAAGCGGATGCTCGACGAAGTAGGGGCCGATGCAGTGATGATCGGTCGTGCTGCGATGGGTAATCCATGGATGCTGACACGTACAGAACACTATCTGGAAACTGGAGAATTGCTGCCTGAAGCAACTCCAGAACAGAAGATCAAGACTGCTAAGGAACACTTAGCTGCGCTCTGTGATTTGAAGGGTGAATATGTCGGAATCCGTGAATTCCGTGGTCAGGCAGCATACTACCTAAAGGGAATTCCACGGTCTGCACGAACTAAAGTTGCCTTGATGTCTGCAACTAAGCAAGCAGAGGCTGATGAAATTTTCGACCGCTTTTTGGACCAGTATGAAGAACGCCAGGCAAAGCGCCAAGCTGTGAATTAGAATTGAGGAGGATTATTAATGGCAAAGGAAGAAAAGCTGAATGATCAAATGCTAGTGCGTCGGGACAAGATGAACGCACTGCGCGAAAAGGGGATTGACCCATTTGGTCACCGATTTGCACCGGATCATGATATTTCAAGTGACATTCGGGCTAAGTATGGTGACTCTAGTGAAGAGCTATTAGCAGAACAACAAAATGAAGTTACCATTGCAGGACGAATGATTGCTAAACGTGGAAGTGGGAAGGCAAGTTTTGCCGACTTGCTGGACCGTGGTGGCAAGATCCAATTTTATGTTCGTCAAGATGTAGTAGGTGAAGACACTTACCAAGTCTTTAAGGACTCTGATATTGGTGACTTCTGGGGAATTACAGGTGATGTTATTAAGACGCGGATGGGTGAATTAACGATCCGGGCTCGGAAGATGACATTCTTAACCAAGGCTCTCCGTCCTTTGCCAGATAAGTACCATGGTCTCCAAGATCCTGAACTGGTTTATCGTCAACGTTACTTAGACTTAATTACTAACCGAGATAGCTTTGATCGTTTCCAAACTCGGACTAAGATTATCAAAGCAATTCGGAACTACATGGATAACAATGACTTTACTGAAGTAGAAACGCCAATTTTGGAAAACGTTGCTTCAGGTGCTGAAGCACGTCCATTTATTACCCACCACAATGCACTAGACATTGATATGTACATGCGGATTGCTACCGAATTACGTTTAAAGCGGTTAATTGTTGGTGGTATGGAACGGGTTTACGAACTTGGCCGAATTTTCCGGAATGAAGGGATGGATCCTCACCACAACCCTGAATTTGACACTATGGAAACATATGCTGCCTACTTTGACTTTAACGATGTCATGAAGGAAACTGAAGGGATTTTCCAAGCAGCGGCTAAGGTAGTTTCTAATGATCTAAAGGTTACTTACCAAGGGACCGAATTAGACTTCAGCAAGTCCTTTGAAAAGATGCACATGGTAGATGCAATCAAGAAGTACACCGGTGTTGATTTCTGGCCAGAAATGACAGTTGAAGAAGCACGGAAGCAAGCGGATGACAATGGTGTACAATACGAAGACTGGTGGAAGGTTGGTCACATTATTAACGCCTTCTTTGAAGAAAAGGTCCAAGACCAACTTGAACAACCAATCTTTATTTACGGTCACCCTAAGGAAGTTTCACCATTAGCACATATGAACCGTGAAGACCCTCGTTTTACTGACCGGTTCGAACTTTACATTTTAGGGAACGAATACGCTAACGCCTTTACTGAACTAAACGATCCAATTGACCAACGTCAACGGTTCGAAGCTGAAGCAAAGGAACATGCGGAAGGTAACGATGAATACCAACCAATTGATGAAGACTTCGTAGAAGCTTTGGAATACGGAATGCCTCCTACAGGTGGACTGGGTGTTGGTATTGACCGGTTAGTAATGTTGATGACTGACGCCAAGTCAATTCGTGACGTATTACTATTCCCAACAATGCGTCCAAAGACAAATAATTAATCATTAAAATCCAAAATTTGTTCTCTCAAAGTTGCTTGTCAACTTTGAGAGTTTTTTTAGTTTGAATTGATAAAACGGTTCTTTGTCAATCGGTACTGATAATAAAATTTACAGTTCAAGCAGTCATTTTGCTTGGGCTGTTTTTTGTTTTGCAATTAGAACTAACTGTTAAGTGAGAG
>NZ_JACJKU010000033.1 GCF_016901675.1 Limosilactobacillus coleohominis | reverse complement strand
GTATAATAGTTATTAAAAGCAAAGGAGAAGACGTAATGAGTACAATCAATCAAAATGAATTGAAGAACGATTTATATGAAGCTGTCAATGGTGAGTGGCTTAAAACCGCTAAAATCCCTGATGATAAACCGGCTACCGGTGGTTTCAATGACCTTGTTGATGATATTGATAAAAAGTTGATGGGGGACTTAGATGAGCTAGTAAAAGCTCCTAGCAATGATTCACGATTGAACGAAGCTACTAAGTTATATCAATTAGCAAAAGATTTTGATCGTCGTGATCGAGAAGGAATAACTCCATTGCAAGATCGGCTTGCCAAGTTAAAGGCAATGAACAGTTATGACGATTATCAAAAAGATTGGGCAACATTAATTCTTGAAGGATCAGCATCACCGGTATCTTTTGATATTGATGCAGACATGAAGAATGCAACAGTCTATGCTCTTTTTGCTGCGGCTCCTGGACTTATTTTGCCTGAAAAAACTTATTATGATAAGGATAATCCACAGGGACCTCAGCTACTGAAAATGTGGTCAATCATGACTAAAAAGCTGCTTCAAAAAGTTGGTTATGATGAAACTGAAGCAGATGATTTAATTGATGATACTATCCAGTTTGACTCGTTATTAGTACCTCATGTTAAAAGTGCTGAAGAATCAGCTGACTATAGTAAAATGTATAATCCGCAATCATTTACTGAGTTCACGTCGCATACAGCGGTGTTAGATTTAGGAAAAGTGATCCAGCAGTTAATTGGCTCTGAGCCTGACAAAATCATTGTAACTGAACCGAAGTATTTTGATGCACTAGATGATATCTTAAAGGACCATTTTGAAATTTTTAAGAGTTGGTTATTAGTCAATGAAGTATTGGGACAAGCAGGATTGTTGACTGACGAGCTCCGTACTATTAGTGGAGAGTATAGTCGAGCACTTTCTGGTAGTAAGAAACCAGTTAACCACCGTAAGTTTGCTTTTTACCTGACTCGGGGAATTTTCAGCCAAGTTATTGGTGATTACTATGGTCGTAAGTACTTTGGTGAAAAAGCTAAAGCGGATGTAACCCACATGGTCAAACAGATGATAGAAGTTTACAAAAATCGTCTGCATGATAACGAATGGTTAGGTGATGCCACAAAGAAAAAAGCAATAACTAAGCTTAATCATTTAGGAATCCAAGTTGGCTATCCGGACAGCATTCCAGATATTTATAATCATTTGAAAGTTGATTTGAATAAGAGTTTATTAGAGAACGTTAACGATCTCGGAGTGACTGCTAATAAGGAACTATTTAGTCGGTGGAATAAACCTGTTGATCGTATGCGTTGGGAAATGAGTGCAGCAACCGTCAACGCTTATTACCATCCATTTAAAAACATCATTGTTTTCCCTGCCGCGATTCTGCAAGCACCATTTTATAGCTTAGAGCAAACAAGTAGCGAAAATTATGGGGGAATTGGTGCAGTAATTGCTCATGAAATTTCGCATGCGTTTGATAACAATGGTGCGTTATTTGATGAGTATGGTAATTTGCATAACTGGTGGACAAAGGAAGACAATGACCATTTCCAACAGTTAGCTCAAAAGATGATTAATGAATTTAATGATTTACCATTTGCAGGACAGAAAGTTAACGGAAAACTGACAGTGTCTGAAAATATTGCTGATGGTGGCGGATTGAGTTGTGCATTGGCTGCCGCACAAGAGGAACGGGACTACTCTGGTCGTGAATTCTTTGTTAACTGGGCACGGATTTGGCGAATGAAGGCGACAACCCAATATATGCAATTGCTTCTTTCGATTGATGTCCATGCTCCTAATAAACTTCGAGCAAATGTTCAAGCACAGAATCAGGATGAATTCTTTAAGACCTTTGATATTCATGAGGGTGACGGAATGTGGAAATCCCCAGATGAACGGGTTAATATTTGGTAAATAGATCATGAAAAAGATTGAAATTATTCGGGGTGACATCACCAAATTTGACGGTGACGCAATTGTTAATGCGGCAAATACAACGTTGATGGGTGGCGGTGGAGTTGATGGAGCAATCCATCGGGCCGCTGGTCCAGCATTATATGCTGCATGTGAAAAATTCAATGGTTGCCCAACCGGTGAGGCGCGACTCACTTTGGGATTTAACCTCCCCGCCAAATATGTTATCCATACACCTGGTCCTGTTTGGCATGGCGGTCAACATCAGGAAGCGACATTATTGGCAAATTCGTACCGTCATAGTCTGGAATTAGGTGATCAATATGGGTGTCAAACTATTGCTTTCCCTTCAATCAGTACGGGAGTTTATGCGTATCCGTTAAAACAGGCGGCTCAAGTTGCCATTCAAACCATTAGCGAGTTCTTAAAAACAGCCAAGCATGTGCAAGTTGTGACCATGGTATGCTTTGATGCTGTTACATTAAAAGCTTACCAAGACGCTTTAAATGATTATCAAAAGTAAGCATGATGAGAAAATAAAGTTGAGTAGTATGGCAGAAGAGCAGAGTAACTGCTCACAAGTAATGAAGAGGGGCCTAGCGTTCGGTTTGCCGAACGTTAGGCCCCTCTTTAAGTACTGTGGTTTTCATATTCTAAAGTGTGGCATAGCTTTAAGTAACAATTTTTAAGTATTAGGAAACCGTTCAACTTAATGTAAATTGTCCATACTTGTAATGTCTGCCGGTAAACCATTACTTGCGCGGTATAATGCGTCTTCAAACTGTCCCATGGACAATGTATTAGCTACTGCGAAGGCAAATCCAAACTGATTTTGAAATTCAGCTACAGCTTTAGAAGCACCATGATGGGCTTTGCTCTTAACTAGAATTACAATGTCGGCTGACTTAAGTTTATCTTTGAGAAAACTCTTTTTGGTTTTAAAACTATCAACGATAGTTGGTTGACCGTTGTATAACTCTATCTGCCGCTGATAATCTTCATGTTCTTGGCGATTGCCCACTAAGACGGCAACTGTTTTATGATTCAAATCAAGGTCAGGGTAACGCTTAGTAAGTGTACGATTTTCATCTTGATCTTCGTTGGAAACTTCGCTTGGAGACTTGCTGACAATTTGTTTCTGATTATTAGAATCTTCAGTAGGGTAGGTCCAACGAATCCGCATGGACGAAGGATCATCTTTGTACCATGCCAGTTCAACGATAGATCCATTACCAACAATTGGATTATTTAGGTCCAGGAGGAACGGATACTTTTTGCCATTAACTAATAATGGTTCATTATTGGAGTTATAAGTTACGCGTAAATGGTGCTTGTGCTTTTTAACTACCCCAAATTCAAATGTAGCAATTTGTTTCTTATCATCAAAGATAATATCACCCATGCGATCAATATGACGAAGGACTTTATGAACAAAGATCCATTTTGACATAATGTCAGCCTTCACAATTGTTCCAGATGTTAAATTCATTTTTCTAACAATTCCTTCACTAATGTGGCCGGCATCTTGACCATTTTCAGTTAGAAGGGAGGCCCCTGATAATTCACGTTGGACAACGTACTGACCTTTTTGGCTAGAGAATGGGACCTTTGGTTGGTGCTTTTCAAACTTCTGGATGGATTGATGACTGTTGCCAGAGGAATACTCCTGCATGACAGGTGTGGTTGAATCGTCAGTTGGCTCGTTGTGATTGTTTAAATGCTGGTCCTTAGATACATGTTTTTCATTACTAAGCCCTAATTTTTTAAGATCATGATGGATTGACTGTAGTTGCTCTGCAAGGACTGTCTGATCTTGTTCAGATAAGTGAGCAGCTATTTTATGATAGCGTTTAGCTAATTTCTCAGGAGAATCATTATTGCTCTTCTCCCCCTGATTTAAATTATCTAGACTGCGTCGGATTCCCTTTAGCTTGTTTAGAATTTCATACTGATTACCATTGAGGGGGTGAACAGATTGCTTTGTTAGCGCCTTTGTTGGATGATTTTCTGAAGGTCTATGATGTTCATGTTGTTTGATAATAAATGGGTGTGATGTGGACTTATTATCAGATGGTAAGGCATTAACAAGGTTGATAGCTGCATTGATAATTTCACGACCGCGAAGCAAACCATCTTCAGAGGCATCAATGTTGTTGATAATATTTAATAAATCTTTGCGATAATCATACATAATAATGCTCCAATCTATTTCAAAAATGAATAACTAAGTGGCTTTCGAATAAATGAAAACATTCAGTTGTTGATATAGTGTTTCAATTACTCAATACTTAATAGCAATTTTATCTTCTGACGTTCTATATAGAAAAGTCTAAATATTAGTATAATCGGTTATTATGATCTATCGCAAATCTAGTTTAATATTAAAAAGGCAGCCATCACTTTCAGAAAATCTGTAAAGTAATGACTGCTTTAATATCATGTAATCTACTTTTGAGTGGATTGAATCAGTATTTAGTGAACTGATTCTACTGAATGGTTAGAAACGAAAGTTTTTTGAATGCGAAGCGAAACAATCATGGCTAATAGGTCAATGATGATAAATGCAATGAGGGTTACGTAATAGTTGTGAAGAACTTGGTGAGTCCAAGATAGTAATACAGGGCCAACCATTCCTGCAGCTGCCCAGGCGGTTAGTACGTAACCATGAATAGCGCCAAGTTCTTTAGTACTGAAGACGTCACCCAAGTAAGCGGGGATGACTGAAAAGCCGGCACCATAACAGGACATAAGAAGGCATAAGGCTAACGCAAAAATGAATGGTTGCTTGAAGAAGATTAAGATCAACAACATGATAACGTCTAAAATAAAAATCAAACTATAAGTAAGAGGACGACCGATATAATCAGATAGTGTAGCCCATGCTAAACGGCCAAAACCATTGAACAATCCAATAATCCCAACCATCACTGCGGCAGCAGCAGGTGTCATGGTGGTCATGCTTTGAGCCATTGGTGAAGCGGCAGAAACAAGCCCGATTCCCGTCGTAATATTGATAAAGAACATAAACCAGAGAGCGGCAAACCAACGAGTTTTAACAGCTTGGTTAGCTGTGAGTGATTCGTTGGTTAAACTAACACGTTCGGCATTGTCAGCAATTACGGCTGGTAGTTCATGAGGGTGTGGTTTTCTAATAAATTGAGCAGTTACCAGCATTATGATGAAGTAGAAAAATCCCAAAGCATAAAAGGCATTTGAAAGCCCAATTGTCATAATCAATCGCAGAGCCAACGGTCCGGTTAATAGTGCAGCAAAACCGAATCCCATGATGGCTAACCCGGTTGCCAATCCCCGCTTGTCAGGAAACCAGCGAACAATAGTGGATACAGGGGTAACATAACCAGAACCTAATCCTAATCCACCGATAACACCGTAGGCTAGATAGAGTAGCCAAAGTTGACGGGTTTGAATTGCTAACCCTGTTAATGCAATTCCGGATCCATAAAAAATACTTGAAATGGTTCCAACTGTTGAAGGACCAAATTTTTCAACTAACCGTCCCATAAAGGCAGCTGACATTCCTAAAAAGAAAATGGCTAGACTGAAAGCAAAAGAAACACTAGCTTCTTGCCAACCAGTTTGGTGGGCAATCGGTTTAGTGAAAACGCTCCAGGCGTAGACACCACCAATCATTAAATGAAAAATAACACCGGCAATAGCAATACCATAACGTTTAAATGAACTAATCAATTTTCTCTCCTTTAAACCCGAACAATAAGAAATAAAATCGAATTATAATTCGCGATTACAAATTAACATGGTTATGAGTGAAACGCAATGGTTAATTATAAAAAAGTGATTTTTTCAAAAATTAGGGAGAATAATCATGAAGCAAGCTGACGATAATGATTGACCAATTTATATACTAAAGGCCTTAAATGTTCATGGAAATCAGAACATTTAAGGCCTTGAGATTCATTAAAAGTTTTAAAGTTAATTGACGGAGATAATTTTAACCTGATACGTTGAATCAGGTGACACAACATTTACTGAAGTTCCTGCCGCTTGGTTCATCATTGCTTGGCCAAGTGGCGAATCAAAGGCAAGTTTATTAGCCGCAAGATCAGCCTCCTGTGTGCCAACTATTTTATAGGTCATTTGATCATGATCATCTAAGAATTCGATTGTAACCGTACTACCTAAATCTATTTTGCCGTTACCTTGTGGTTGAATGATTTGAGCGTACGTTAATTGTTTATTTAAAAAGCGGAGACGACTTTCTAAGTGGCGAAGGTCCCTTTTAGCAGTACTATATTCCGTGTTTTCAGAAAGATCTCCTAACGCACGAGCTGCCTTTAACCGTGCAATTTTAATAGGGCGGTCTTTCTTTAACTCTTCAATTTGTTCTTCAATTTCGCGATAACCTTCTGGTGTC
Source organism: Limosilactobacillus coleohominis (assembly GCF_016901675.1). Taxonomy (GTDB): domain Bacteria; phylum Bacillota; class Bacilli; order Lactobacillales; family Lactobacillaceae; genus Limosilactobacillus; species Limosilactobacillus intestinavium. The sequence goes on along the minus strand of NZ_JACJKU010000033.1, from coordinate 10,924 downwards.
ATCTTTTGAAAATAAATTTCTGTCATTATCTTGATCCTTTATAACTTATAACTGATTGACTGGCCATAATGGTTGATTGCCACTAAGGACTCGAACTACTTCACTTGCGGCATCTTGACACCCACGATTGATGGCGTCAGTAGTACCGCCACCAATATGAGGAGTTAAGAAGACATTAGGCAGGCTTAATAATTCATCATTAACGGGTAAGGGTTCCTGTTGAAAGGCATCAAGAACAGCACTGTGAATAGTGTTATTCTTTAAAGCATCAATTAAGTCATTATGGTTAACTAACTGCCCACGTCCAAAGTTAATTAAACTAGCAGTTGGTTTCATTTTACTAAAAGTATTGCGGTTCATCATTTCAGTTGTTTCGGTAGTCACTGGTGCAGATAATGAAACATAGTCTGAGTTAGCAAGTAAGTCGTCTAGTGACACCGCAGTACCAATTTCTGGTTCCTTATGATGACTACCATTGTTTACTAAAATGTTCATTCCTAATGCAGCGGCTTTTGTTGCTAGGGCGTGTCCAATCCGACCGTACCCAATGATTCCCAAAGATTGTCCAGCAATGTCATGACCTGCTGGGGCATGGCCTTTGGACCAATTGCCATTGATTAGCAATTGATTACGTTGATACATATCTCGTGAGGCTAACAGAATACCTCCTAAGATTGCTTCAGCTACAGAATTATAATTTGCTTTAGGGGTAATGGTAACCCAAATTCCATGTTGAGCTGCACCCTGTGGATCAATGTTATTATAACCAACGCCAACTCGTGCTAGAATTTTAAGGTTAGGAGTGTGAGGATAAGTTTCATTACTGATAGGATCAAGCATAACAATCGCACCCTGAATTTGATCAGCATAGTGAAGTAAGGCATCATTATTGACTGCTGGTACTTCAATCATTTGAATATCAGCGTCGCGAAAGACTTTTCTTCCAGTTTCAGTGAAACTTTGGGGAATTAACACAGCTTTTGGCATGATCTAGCCTCCCTATTCGATAACTAGATCTATTATGATATGATTAAACATAGAATTCAATCTGAGAAAGGTGAAGATTATGAGTTTAGATGTCCCAGAAAACATGGAAGAAGTCGCAATGAAGATTGCTCAATACAAAGTTCGTGGACAAGAATTAACAGAAGAACAAGTCATTACAACTGCAGTTCGCGACATTTTACAAGGTTATCTTGACGAAGCGTTAGAAGGTCACTATGACGATGTAACTATGAAGCACGATGGTACATTGGTAGTTACGGATGTAATGGGTGATCCCGCGGGAGAAGTAAAACCCCATGGAACGGATTGGGTAGCAGACTTTAAAGCAGATGCGGATGCGTTAGATGAACGTTTTGCTGATGAAGCGCAAAAAATTGTTGGTCACCGTTAATGATGATTATTTAAGATTGCTTATAATCATAAAAAAGCCCTAAGCTTTCATTTTCCGAAAGTTTAGGGCTAATTTTTTACTACAGTGAAGAGTAAGCAACTAACTAGTTATGGTAGAACTAAACTCGCTTTTTAACTTCATATGGTTTAGTTTGGGAATCCGATTCTTTTTGAGCGTCTTTAGCGTAGAAAATTGCATATTCTTCATTATCTTTATCTTTGGCAATTACAAGGTCGTCTACTTGACGTTCTTTTTTAAAAATTTGTCCCTTACGAATTGCTTCGTTGTAATCATGAATGTTTGCGATGGAGTCGCCTGGGTTAAAAAATATTCTTGTATCCATAATATTCACTCCTCTGTTTAATTAGCACGTGATGGTAGAGTTAAGGTTTGTTGATCTAAAATATGTCCTTTAGCAGCGTGGAAAAATTCATTCAACCAATAACCGTTTTTTAACGGAAGAATTTGATCTAATGCATATACTGTAAGTTCATAATCATGTGTCTGGTCAGGTGGTGTTGGCCCAGTATAACCAGTTTGTGGCTTGCCGTTCACAAAACGACTCGCATTGCTGTTCTTACCCTGAATGAACCGGTCTTTTAGCTCAATGCTTGCATTTTCTGGAATAGTTTGCCAATCAGCAGGAATGTTAGTTGCAATCCAATGAATCCATGTAAAACCACAAACGGGGATTGAATCGTGGTCGATTAATACTAAGGCAAAGGCCTTGGTATCTCGAGGAGCATTTTCAATTTGAATTGGAAAAGATGTTATTGGCTGACCCGCCAGTAAGTTATTTTCTGGTGCAAATTTACCATATTTGTCTGGTAATAAACCGTGATCTAGTTTGACATTAATTTGCATATTAAATTCCTTCTTCCTAACTCAAGTACAGTTTGCGAAGATCAATAATGTCGTTTCTTGATAAACCTACAGCTTCTGTGAGGTAGTGATAGACATCCTGATAATGATCTTTGATAGCCGACAAAGCTGATGACAAGTAACTAGAATGAGCCGTCCATAAGGCAGTATAGTTATCAATCAGTGTTTGAGGCTTATTTGCGGCACGTAACATTGCTTGCTGGCCGTTTAGAAAATTTTTTAAGGCAGTGTTGGTTAATAGGTAATCCTTTTTTGCTACTTTTTCATCAACACCCAGCGCACGTAATATCAAGTAGGCACTCATCCCAGTACGGTCTTTACCAGCAGTGCAGTGAAAAACAATTCCGCCGTCATTACTTAATAAGTGCTTAAAAATCACCTGGAAAGCTGCGGCAGCAGCGTTGCTGGTTGCCATCTCATGGTACACGTTTTGTATATGTTGCAGTCCAGCCTGTGGATCGGTCTGTAAAGATTGGTCTAAGTGGTCAACATTTTTTGATGAATCAGTAACATCCTGAGCAAATACTGGATTAAAAAGATATTGGACCTGATCAGGAAGCCTATCGGGAGAAACTCTAATTTCCTCTTTTGAACGAAGATCAATGTCAAATTTGATGTTCAATTGGATAAGCTTAGCCTGGTCATCCTTAGAAAGCCGATCTAACTTATCAGCACGAAAAATGTGTCCCCATTTCACGATTTGTCCAGTCGTGGTTTTATAACCACCCAGGTCTCGAAAGTTATGTGTATGCATTATGGGTAAAATTCGTTCGTGTGCCATTAGATCACTTCCTTTCTATCTATTCATTATTGTAACAGTTGTTTAATAGCCAGTGCAAAGTGGCGACCCGCTTCTTGCGACCCTCTTTGGTTTGGATGGAGACCATCAGTGGTATGGTGGCACCAGTCAGTAGTTGAAATGACAGGCAATTGGAATTGTTGGCCAATATTGATAATTGAATTTTTAAAGGTTTGGTAAAAAGGAACCATTAAAGCTACTGGGCAATGATAACGTTGAATAACGGCATGGACATATTCATGGTATGCAGACTCAAATTCTTTCTGACTAAATCGACGATCATTCACGCCTAGAGCGATAACAACCAAATTATATTGGCCTGCAGGAATCTGGGTATGAGCATCGAGTTTTGTTAACCATTCCTTTGCTGGAGGAACATTACCAGTTCCGGGACGCAGAACTCCTGCCGCAGAGTAGGCCACTCGTTGCAATTCAATGTCAGGGAGAAGTTGCTGTGCGATTCCAACATAGTTAGTTTCTGGACGATAGTCTACACTTGCATGTTTACCATTTACCCAGCAACCAGCAGTAATTGAATCGCCTAGAATTAGGACATTCGCTGATCTTCGAAACGGTATCATTTGACCCTCGGGATTAATTTCTAAAGAATCAAGAGCAAAATCTTGTTGAAGATTCCAGACATTGTCTAAATCACAATTTCCACCAGTCATAATAATTACTCGGTGATGATTAGGTGAAACAGCGAAAACCATTTGTTTTTGACTAGCAGGCCATCTGTACCAGGGATTATTGTCAATTTGGCAGGCCCAATACTGGCTGGGTGATAGCTCGTTAGCTTGGTTAATAGTATTAATAGCGATTTTTTCAGTGTTATGGATTTCAAATTGAATGGTTGCTCCCAACAAGGGTGACTGCAAAGTATGATTACGCTGGAACCAACGACCAGTTAGGTGAGCTGATGTTAAAAGGTCATTTGACATTATCTTCATTGATCCGTCACTCCATAATTCAGAATATATTATTAATTTTACCGCATATTAATTATTCCATGTTTCACGTGAAACACAAAAAATAACGTTGACCGAATTTATGAAAAGGCTTACTATAAGTTTAGTAAAGTTTTACTACTTTTTTACTAAAATTGTTCTGGGAGGCCACTTATGGAAAAGCAAGCTTTACTTGATGGGTTTAAAAAGGTATTCGGACGTTCTGGACAAGATGTTTTCTTTTCCCCAGGAAGGATCAACTTAATTGGGGAACACACTGACTATAATAATGGACTTTCGATGCCTTGTGCCATTAGTTTAGGAACATATGGAGTTTTTGCTCCACGTAACGATGACCAAGTTGAACTATATTCTCAAAACATCAAGGGTAATATTGTGTCTTTCCCTGTCACAGACGAAACACCAATCGCTAGACCAGAAGAACAATGGGCAAACTATTTTAAGGGAATGCTTACATATCTTCGTCAGTCCGGTTACGAAATTAACAATGGCTTTAGTCTTTACGTTTACGGAAATTTACCATACGGAGCAGGTCTTTCATCATCTGCTTCAATAGAAATGCTAATGGGTGAAATCTTGAAAGATGAGTATAACATTCCAGTTAGCAACATCCAGTTAGCACGATTAGGTCAACGAACAGAAAACGAATTTTTAGGGCTCAAGTCTGGGATCATGGATCAATTTGCTGTTCGAATGGGGAAAAAGAATAATGCGGTCCTCCTCAATAGTGCAACTCTAAGTTATCAATACAAGCCAATGGATAACTTGGACTATATTTTGATTATCATGAGTACTAATAAAAAGCATTCATTAGCCAATTCAGCATATAATGACCGGGTTAAGCAATGTCATGATGCTTTACAACTTCTACAGCAAAAGCTAGAAATTTCGTCATTAAGTGATTTGGACTTTAAGATGTTGGAAGAATACAGCTATTTGATTAATAATCCTGTACTAATCCAGCGGGTTCGGCATGTTGTTACGGAAAATGCCCGTACCCAAGAGGCTACTCACGCTATTCAGACAGGCGACATGGAATATCTTGGAAGGTTAATTAATGCCTCTCATGTTTCGTTAGCTTACGATTATGAGGTCTCAAGTAAGGAACTTGATACGCTAGTTAATACCGCATGGCAGCAGCCGGGTGTGGCAGGTGCACGAATGATTGGCGGTGGATTTGCTGGGAGTGCCATCGCCTTAGTTAAACGGTCACAAGTGGATAACTTAAAAGCTAAAGTAAGCGCTGTGTATCGCCAAAAAATCGGTTACGATGCCAGTTTCTATGATGTTGAAATTGTTGATGGGCCGCGGAAGATAGATTGAATGGAGTAATAAATATGATGTTATTTGAAAAATTTGCCAATCAAGCGATTCAAAATGGCCGGTTTGCACCACTTGATGAAATTTATGTAATGAATAAAGTGCGGGCACTGGTAGGTGATGAGGACATCCAAGATGATGAACAGCAGTCAATTGTCGAACAATTAGTCGCTACAGCAGTAAAAAACGGCAAAATTGATGATGGAATTACTGCTCGTGAAATTCTTAGTGATCAACTTTATGATTTGCTGACCCCAACTCCTGCCAAAGTTAATGCTACTTTTTGGAATAAGTATGTTGAATCCCCAGAAACGGCAACTAATTGGTTTTATAACTTGTGTACACATAATAACTACGTAAAGGTTTCAGCAATTAAACGTAATGTTGAATTTACGAAACAAGTGCGGGACGGAAACCAATTGGAAATTACAATCAACCTTTCAAAACCGGAAAAGGATCCCAAAGCGATTGCAAAAGCTGCTCAATCTACAGGTAAAAAGTACCCACAGTGTGCTTTATGCATGGAAAACGAAGGCTACCTAGGTCGACTTGATCACGCAGCAAGGAGTAATCATCGAATTATTAGGATGATGATTGGTGGCAAGCCATGGGGGTTCCAGTATTCACCTTACGCATATTTCAATGAACATTGTATCTTCTTGGATGCAAAACACGAGCCGATGCAAATCAATCAGCAAACGCTGATTAACTTGGTAGAAATCGAAAAACAATTTCCTCATTATTTTGTTGGTAGCAATGCCGACTTACCAATTGTTGGTGGGTCAATGCTGGCTCATGAACACTATCAAGGTGGTAAACATATTTTTCCTATGATGAAGGCGCCAATTAAGCAGGAAGTTAGTTTTAAAGACTATCCAACGGTTAAAGCAGGGATCGTCGATTGGCCAATGAGCGACTTACGCTTGGTAAGCAACGACGATTTAGCATTGATAGACTTGGGTACCCACATTATTAATTCATGGGGTCACTACAGTGATCAATCGTTACAGATTAAGGCTTCTGATGGGCAAACTCGTCATCATACGGTTACTCCAATTATGCATCGGAATGGTGACAAATTTATTTTAGATTTAGTGCTACGAGACAATAACACTAGCGATCAATATCCATTAGGAATCTTCCACCCACATGCTAAACTGTGGCATATTAAAAAAGAAAATATTGGTTTGATCGAGGTAATGGGTCGGGCAATTCTTCCAGCTCGTCTTAAAACTGAACTAGCCGAAGTGAAAAAGTTTTGGTTAGGACAGCCTAATCAAATTGCGGACAGTCATTTACCTTGGGCAAAAGAAGTTCAAGAACACCGTGAAATTAATAGTGAGAACGCTAATGAAGTCTTGGAAGAAGAAGTGGCACAAATTTTTTCAGATGTATTGGCGGATGCCGGGGTGTTTAAAAATAATGAAGCTGGTCGCGCTGGTTGGCAACGTTTTATTGACCAATTATAAGATGAGGTGTTTGTGGTGGCAGTAACTTTAAAAGATATTGCTAAGAAAGCGGGAGTCTCGTTAACTACGGTGTCTCGAGTTCTGAATAATGATCCTAAACTGTCGGTTAGTGAAAAGACTCGTAGTGCCATCTTAACAATTGCTGAGGAGATGTCGTATACTAGCAAGCACCGATCAAACGAGGAACATCAATCGGCTAGGGTTGGTATTGTTGAATGGTATCCGCGTTCAGCAGAACTAGATGACTTATATTATCTTAGTACCCGGATTAATGTGGAACAGTCAGCCCAAGCAGTTGGATTAGAAACTGTAACAGTGTTCGCGGATAACATGCAGCAAATTCCTGATAACCTTGCTGGGATAATTGCGATTGGTAAATATAGTCGACAACAATTAGAAATATTCCACTCCATTACAAGAAATGTTGTGGTGATTGACCATGATGAATTGGCAAATGGTTTTGACTGTGTTGTGCCAGATTTTCGTGGGGGAATGAAGCAGGCTGCTGAGTTTTTGGCAGAGAAATATCATTCCATTGCGATGATTGCTGGTCAAGAAAAGACCCGGGATGGTGAATTAGTTTCGGATGTTCGCCAGTCGGTGTTTGCTGAGCAACTTCAATCTTTGCATTGCTATAACAATAAGCTATTTGTGACGGGTGATTATTCAGAACAAAGTGGTTATGAACTGATGAAAAGGTTAATCAAAACAACCCCACGCCCAGAAGCAGTGATGGTGGCGAATGATGCTATGGCAGTGGGGGCCTTACGTTATTTACATGAAATCCATGTGGAAGTTCCAAATGAAATGGGAATGATGAGTTTTGGTGATACCACTTTGACCCGTTACACTTATCCACCATTAACTGCCATTAAAGTATCGGTGGATGAGATGGCAACAATGGCAGTTCAACAGGTAAAAATGCGGCGTGGTAGTCAGGATTTTGTTCCAACACGGATGGTGGTTGGCACACGTTTGGTAGAAAGAGCTTCAACTAAAAAAGATTAAAATAATTTGGGGGAGAAATCCCTATTTATTTTTAGAACTAATGAAAGCGCTAGCAAAATAGCGAGGAGGGATTGATCATGAAAGCAGAATTAGACTGGTTAGATGATCCACGAGTGTTTAGAGTAAATCAAATTAAAGCTCATAGTGATCATTATTGGTATCGGAATTATCGAGAGATGGAAGAAAAACAAAGTAGCTATTGGCAATCTTTAAATGGTCAATGGAAATTTTATTTTGCTAAGTGTCCTCAGGAGAGACCAGTAGGATTCTACAAGCCAGCCTTTGACGATCATAATTGGGATCAGATTAAAGTACCTAGTATGATTGAACTTCACGGTGATACACAGAATCAATATATTAATACTTTATATCCATGGGAAGGGCACCATTTTCGACGGCCTGCCTTTACTAATGGACAGCAAGTGGTGCATGGACAATTTAGTCAAGCGTCTGACAACTCAGTTGGTTGCTACCGAACTCGCTTTAACTTAGAACCAGGCCTGAAAGGGAAACAAGTTCGGGTTCAATTTGCGGGAGTTGAACGGGCACTCTATGTGTGGCTGAACGGTCAATTTGTTGGTTATGCTGAAGATAGCTTTACCCCGAGTGAATTCGATTTAACACCGTATGTGAAAGATAATAATAACGTCTTGGCTGTGGAGGTTTTCAAACACAGTACCGCCTCATATTTAGAGGATCAAGATATGTTTCGCTTTTCGGGGATTTTCCGTGATGTCACACTGCAAGCAACCCCAACTACTCATATTGAAGACCTTTTAATCAAGCCAACGTTAAACGATGACCTCACGACGGGAAATCTTGAAGTAAAAATGAAGGTGAATGGTGATATTGACGGAACGGTATCTGTATTAGTTAAAGATGAGAATGGCAAAAGTATTTTGTGTACTGATCAAGCAGTAACATCATCACTAGACATTGTATCTGAAGGTATTAACCATGTTCATCTCTGGGACAATCACAATCCCTATTTATACGAATTAACGATTGCTCTTCATGATTCAAAAGGACAGCTTGTGGAGGTAATTCCATATCAATTTGGCTTTCGAAAAATTGAAATTAATGATGACCACGTTTTGGAACTAAATGGGCATCGATTAATTATTAAAGGGGTTAACCGTCATGAATGGAATTGTGATAGTGGACGTTGTATTACACTAAGTGATATGACTAATGATATTAAAACGTTTAAGGATAATAATATTAATTCCGTGCGGACTTGTCATTATGCCGACCAAATACCATGGTATTACCTTTGTGATCAAAACGGGATTTACATGATGGCGGAAAATAATTTGGAATCACATGGTACATGGCAGAAAATGGGGGCAGTGGAGCCTTCATGCAATGTTCCAGGATCTGTTCCAGAATGGTTAGATGTGGTGGTTGATCGAGCACGGACAAATTACGAGACGTTTAAAAATCACACCAGTATTCTATTCTGGTCTTTGGGGAATGAATCCTATGCTGGGGATAACCTTGTTAAGATGCAAGAATTTTATAAGCAGCATGACGATACGCGACTTGTTCATTACGAAGGAGTTTGCCAGAATCCACGATATCGACAGCAAATCTCAGATTTTGAAAGTCGAATGTATTTACCACCTAAAGATGTTGAGCAATATTTACAAAATAATCCAGACAAGCCGTTTATCGAATGTGAATATATGCATTCAATGGGCAATTCAGTTGGCGGTATGAAAGCCTATATGGACTTAATTAAGAAATATCCGACGTATTGTGGAGGATATATTTGGGATTTTATTGATCAAGCTTTACAAGTTTATGACCCAATTAGCGGTCGTGATGTCATGCGTTATGGGGGCGACTTTGATGATCGACACACTGATGGTGATTTTTCCGGAGACGGATTAATGTTTGCTAATCGGAAACCTAAACCCGCAATGCAGGAGGTGAAATATTATTATGGCCAATTTAAATAAGATGAAGGTTGTATATGGTGATGGAATTCTAGGACTGCACAATCAAGACTTTGAGTACCTCTTTAGTTATGAACGTGGCAGTATCGAATCACTAAAAATTAAGGGTAAAGAGTGGTTATATCGACCAATCTATCCAACGTATTGGCGTGCTAGTACTAGCAATGATTTAGGAAATGGATTTTCATACGAAAGTGCACAATGGTTAGGAGCTGATATGTTTCCACGGTGCACTGATATTGATTTAACTGTAGATAGTCACCATTTTGCTAAGTTGCCAATTGCGCCATTAAATAATAAATTTACCGAGAATGAAGAAGCAGAAACAGTTCAAATTAAGTTTACTTATCAGACTCCAACTGTGCCAACTACTGAAAGCTCAGTGACATATTTTGTAAAATCAAATGGAGAAATTACTGTTACTGCTCATTACAATGGTCACAAGGGTCTACCAGACTTACCGGTTTTTGGTATTCGAATGATAATGCCAACGGTGGCAACCAGTTATGAATATACAGGCCTTTCAGGAGAGACCTATCCAGATAGGATGGCTGGTGCTAAGGAGGGTTCCTATCAAGTTAATGGTATGCCGTTGACTCCATACCTGGTTCCTCAAGAAATGGGCATGCATATGCAAACGAAACAATTAAAAGTTTCACGTGAAACAACTTTGAATAATGCTCAAGTTGTCAACCATCCTTATGCGCTTAGTATTTGTCAGGATAAGCAGCCGTTTAATTTCAGCTTGTTGCCTTATACTGCAGAAGAATTAGAATCGGCAACGCATGATGAAGAGCTACCATTGGCACGCCGCGCAGTGCTTGTTATTGCCGGACCAGTTCGGGGAGTTGGCGGAATTGATAGTTGGGGTGCTGCTGTTGAACAGCAATACACCATTCCTGCTGATCAAGATTATAATTTTAGCTTCATTTTGAATGCACACTAATGACTAAAATTAACTAATTGCTATTCATAAAAATGAAGAGGGCCTGTGTCATTAGTCAGACTACAATCCTTAAATACGAACAGCGCAGTACAACAATGGGGCCTAGCACTCGGTAAACCGAACGCTAGGCCCCTATTGTTGCTTGCGGGGGCGTGAAAACGAAGTCGTAAACGACTTC